>CAKZUP010000012.1 GCA_937922945.1 uncultured Granulosicoccaceae bacterium | reverse complement strand
AGGTCAACAAGGTCAACAAGGTCAACAAGGTCAACAAGGTCAACAAGGTCAACAAGGTCAACAAGGTCAACAAGGTCAACAAGGTCAACAAGGCCAACAAGGCCAACAAGGCCAACAAGGCCAACAAGGCCAACAAGGTCAACAAGGGCAACAAGGTCAGCAAGGTCAGCAAGGTCAGCAAGGTCAGCAAGGTCAACAAGGTCAACAAGGACAACAAGGTCAACAAGGCGGTAATCAGGTTGCGCGTGGTTCGGGGTTACAGCAAGGCTCCGGAATTGCCAATCAGAGTAGTGACGGTTCGCAAGACGGATTTGTACGCTATGCAGACGCTGTGGACCCTGAACAAACCGCTGAAGCGATTGATCAACTATTGCCCGATCTTGAGGCACTCGGGATCGATTCCAGTTCACTCCAGGATTTGGAAGCAGCTGCTCGGGTTTTTAGAGGTGGCGACAGCGGTATCAACGCGGAACGCATTGAAGCAGAATACAACCGAGCATTGTTAAGCCTTGAAAATCTCGAGCTGCAAATAGCAGATGCTTTGGTTCTGGAAGCGGAGTCAATCGATCAGTTAGTGCGTGAGGGAGAGTTATCTGAAGCCGCAGCAGAATATTTCAGACGACTGAGCGAGCAGCGTTTGCGCGTACCTCGCTAATTCGCACGTATTTTAGGGTCGATTGGACGTATGGCTCGGTTTGCTTTACACTGGGAGCCACTTTGCAAAAGGCTGAACATGCGTGCGGACATATCTACTGTTTTTAAACACTGAGCAAAAGGTTGAAACCGTAGAGCACGGTTTGGTCCGTGGTTTGGCCATTGCTAATGTGGCGCTGTGTGAAAGTCGAGCATTAGCGAAAGAGTATCTGGATATTGTTGCTGGCGATGAAATTATCGGTTGCAACAACGACGGTATTCGTTGGCGTGCCGATATCGACGATGTCGTATTGGCTACCACCGTTAACGAAGATGAAAACGAAGAAGGCGACGCCATAAAAATTATTCAGGGCAAACTCACCGCCCGTGGTAGTCGGTCCATAGCCGCTGCTTGTAAAAGAATGAAAGAGAACGGGGTAGATCTACCGGATATTATCAACACCCGTGGTTCAGGTTTCAAGCAAGGTGCACTCGCCAAGTTATTAACTGAAGAGCAAGTGGAAGAGTTAGCCTCCGGTTTGAACTAGAATTCCGGGCCGAATTACATAGCCGAATTACATAGAGAAGTCAGTTGGTTCGTTTTCTTGCTGCTACCCTTGATAGCCCCGATCTGTTCGAACCGCAGATCTTGGTGAATTCCATTTCAGCGCAGCCACGCGACTTTATCCGTCCATCAGTAATCCGGCCAAAGTAGCCAGCTTCTTCCAAAAGTGTGCCCCTCTAGGCAACCGAATTTTACTCTAAAGCCAGACCGGTAATTTTACCTTGCGCATAAGATGTAAAAATCCGAAAAATAGATTAATCTAACGCCCGCTGTTTGTGATTATCGCCATGCCAACAATTTCGCTTGAAGTGCAAAAATCCTTTGGTGATTAGCGATTAGCTAACTCACGTTTTCGTCAATCTGTGACCCTTGGCACTGGCAAATCGGCGACCTGTATACAATTGTTTATTGTTCATCTGCGGCAATTTCACGCAAGCCTTTATAATTATGCTGCGGGTTTTCGTGATCAGCGCTTCGTTATAAACATACGATTTTCTGTTCTTAATTTAATTGTTCTTAATTCTTTTTTCTTTATTCATTTGTTGCTCATTTATTTGTTACTCGCTTATTTGTTCGTGGCCAATTGCTTTGAAGCAAAGCCTGATTCAACCAGTTTGTCTTAAGCCGTCAATAAAGGATTTATGTGTCTTATTCAATTAAAAATTCAAATGAGTTGAAAACACTAATGTTGGCGAGCGCCGTTTTTGTCTCTGCCTGCTCTGGATCATCGAATACGCCGTCATCAGTGCAGACTGGGGCGATTGTTAATGAACAAACCAATTCTTCAGAAAACAACCCTCAGGAATCTAATCCTGTGGAAATCAATCCAACCTCTGGTGGTAGCGTTTTAAATCAACTTCAAGGCGATGCCACAGAAACACAAATGTCGGACGCTACGGTTTCAAGTGAGGGTGATGCATTACCTATCGACGCGGATCTATCAATCCGTGCATTAACTCAGGTTAATTTTGACGTCACTGTGCCAGCTTATGTCTCAACCGCTTTGAAAGTGGAGTTGGCTTTGGGTGAGCAGGCTATTCCTGTGTCGTGGGTGGGTGACGAGTTCTGGTTTGCCTCTGGCGAATTGCCCAGTGATACTGAACACGCATTGCTTGTCACTTTCTATGATAACAATGGTGAGCTGACACTCGGTACGGTTAACACAACATTCAAAACTGGAACGAATCCTCTGGATTCTATTCAAATCACCGCCGATCAATTTGATACAGAAAAGTGGGACAACGACGGTGATGGTGTGAGTAATCTGGAAGAATCTATAGTGGGCACTAACCCAATGCTCGATGACACTGTTCAGTTAGAGGTTCGCACGTCTCTGGATTTCTCACAAATAGGTTATTACTCATTGAGTTCTTTTGAACCGTTGGTTCCCGCAGAAAGGCCGTATTTTATTCACAACGAGACCGATAGCGGTTCATGGACATATCCCGGCGGCCCAATCATCCCTGGTGATACGACATTGAATACGGTTGACATAGACGTAACAGGCACGGGTTCTTATTTTTACGAAAGTGTCGACTATTCCATAAACGATCAGACTATTTACCGACACGAAGGCACTCGAACCACTGCAGAAAATTCGATTGCATGGCAAGGCATGCGTTTCTGGTCTAACGCAGATTCAGGAAAAAGTGAAACCAATCGATTCGATTTAGAAACCACGTTACTCAGTAATGCGCAACGACGAATCAGCGGTGTAATCTCACTGCCCAACTCGGCTTTTGGGGAAACAAATCCCGAGGAGTATACGTTCTCGCTGGTAGGGGATTTAATTGAAGGCACAGAGCGTTGTGCTCCGGTTTCAGGAACAGTAACCAGGACACAAACCGCACGCTACTCCAGCCGTCCACTAAGCAATATAACGGTAACGAAAAGTCTGGAAGATCGGTATTGGACAGTAACGCCGATTGCCGCCGACAGCGATGCGCCAGTTGAAGGCATAGCGGCTGATCCTTCAGAAAACCAAGCGTATTTGGTACTGAGTATCGGGACAACATTTCTCTGTGAATTTACAGAATGGGAAAACAGATAATGAGCATCCTTTCTAGTTTAAACCTGAAATATTCGGTGGTTCTGCTTTTGAGTACCATTATCATGGCTGGCTGCTCCGGTTCCAGTTCCGGCGAATCGGAATCAGTTGCTGAGTCGGGTGTGGGTAATACCACAGGTGTAACTAACAATGCAGAATCAGAACTGCAGGATACCCAGTTAGCGGATCCTTTAGCTGATCAAGATTCTAGTGGTGTGAGCGGCAACGATAATGGTAACACTGGTGGGTCGAACGACAACGATGCGCCCGGCGCAATCCAAATGGGTACGCCAACTGACAATGTCGTGGTGCCTGCGTTTACACGTGTCAGTTTTGATGTAACCGTTCCCGTTTATGTATCCAATGCTTTGCAAGTTGGTGTGGTTTCAAATGAAACAAACCTCAGCGCATCCTGGGTTGTCGATGAGTCCTGGGCTGTCTCTGGTGATTTTGCAACCAACACAGATCACCCAGTGATTATCACTTTCTATGATCGCGATGGTGAAATTATATTAGGCCAGCATGAAACACGTTTCTTCACTGGGTCTAATGCCTCTGAGACGATCAGCATTGCGGCTAATCAATTCGACACAGCTCAATGGGACGACGACGACGACGGGGTCAGTAATCTGAGTGAGCTGATTGCTGGTTCCAATCCTGTCGGTGATGATTTGCCAAGCCCAATCCAGAACGATCTGGAAATGCTACCGATTAAAACATTCCGTATAAGCTGGCAACCCGTACCGGGTGCAGAATTTTATAGGGTGTTGGAAAACGCTGATGGTGTTTCTGGCTTTATACAAGTTGGTGATGATCTTGAGGCTTCGGTGCAGCACTACGATCATCGAGTAGCCCTGTTTGCGCGAAGCAATGCCTCGTATATGGTGCAAGCGTGCGATGCATTCATGTGCAGCGACTCTGAAGCGCGGTCTTTTGTTGGGTTCCTGAGCGAAGCGGTTGGTTACTTCAAGCCAAGCGCTACTGGTTTTAATACTTTTGGGGAGAAGGTCAGTCTCAGTGCTGACGGCAGCACGCTGGTTGTTGGGGCACCCGGTGACGGCAGCCCTGCAATGGGTATCAACGGTGACCCGACACGTCCAAATCCCACTTCCTTTGGCCATTCTGGTGCGGCTTATGTGTTCGTGCGCACAGTGCAAGGTTGGGCGCGGCAAGCTTATATTAAGGCTAGTGATTCAAAGGGCGGAACGTATTTTGGCCGTAGCATAAGCTTAAGTGATGACGGAAATACTTTGGTAGTCGGGGCATCGAAGCTCTATTTTTTTCTGCGCAATAATGGCGCATGGGTTGAGTCAACCACTATCGATGTATTTGGCAAAGTGAGTCTTAGTGGTGACGGTAACACCCTTGTTGTCAACAACAGTGTAGACAAGAATGTTCGGGTGTTTGTGCGCCGCAGTGGTGTATGGCAACAACAAGCCACCGTGACTGCAAGCGGTTTACATGCACTGATAAACTTTGGTACGAGCATAAGTCTGAGTCGTGATGGCAATACCCTTTCAGTGGGGGCAATCAATTTTTCCAGTCGGTCTGAAGACGCAGGTGCGGTTTATATATTCGAGCGCACTGGAGAAAATTGGCAAGAGAAGGCGGTTCTAAGAGCGAGTAATGCAGATATTGGCGATCGCTTTGGCCACGCTGCTACTCTAAGCGCTGATGGTAAGGCGCTGGTGGTCGGAGCACCTGACGAAAGCAGCTTTGCGTCGGGTGTCAACGGGTTTGAGTTCGATAACACCACTGTGCATTCGGGTGCTGCCTATATATTTATGAACAACAGCGGTAACTGGGAACAACAGGCGTATCTTAAAGCCAGCAACCCGAACATTCTCGATCAGTTTGGTGGAGCTGTAAGTATCAGCGCCAGCGGCGACACCGTAGCCATCGCAGCAAAAAATGAAGACAGTTCGGCTGTGGGTATCAATGGCGACGATACCGATAACTCTCGTGATCGTCCTGGCGCTGTCTATGTTTTTGATCGCAGCAGCGGTGTTTGGCAACAGCAAGCTTATGTCAAAGCCAAAAACACAGATGGATTTGCATGGTTCGGTGAATCGTTGAGTTTAAGTGCTGATGGCAGTGCACTAGCCGTTGGCGCGATATATGAAAAGGGTGGCGCAATCGGTATCGGCGGAGATCATACAGATTTAACGTCGGGAACTTCCGGAGCGGTTTACCTGTACTAGCAGTAGTTGGGCTAAGCCTTGAGCTTACTAGTAACGTGTGCTTACATCGGCTGCCTCAGCACCACCACCGTCCACCCCGGTTTTGGTGTTACTGATTCAGACGAGCCATACACATGGAGTTTTCCTTCTTTGCTTATCGCAAACAGGTGTAAATCGTTTTCCTGAATTTCAGTTGTTAGTGTGATTGTTGATTCTTCTTCAACTGGGTTCGCGTTAGTTTCCGGCAGTGTGATAGGTATGACTTCACCGTTTTTCACCAGCTTTTTTAACCGACTGTAGTTCAGCGTTTCATCGAACAATGCATTCGCCCTGTGACGGTTCGCAATGTCAAAGCGTTCAAATGCATCGTCGTCAGATGCACTTTCCAGTGTATAAACAGAGTTCGATCCGAATTCGGTTCGAAAATGAATACTCACCAGTGCATTTGCATCCCGGTTGGTTGAAAGGGCAAACAGCTTTCCAATGCCTTGTAAGTCCAGATTTTCCTCAGCATGGCCCGATGTCGGGTTGCCATGGTAGGCTTCAAACCCTGATTGACGAGCGCGTCTCACACTGCTCCAAGACGCATCTGAAAATTGAACTTTTATAGCTTGCTCTCTTAAAGCACTTGCAATCGCCAGGCTCATTCCATTAACACCATGGATGAGCACACCATTGGGCTCCGGGTTACTGATACCCAGAAGATCAGCCAGCCGTTTGGCTGAAAAACTTTGGATGACGACCGTACCGATAATCAAACTGAATGTCAGTGGCACAAGGTATTCTGTTTGAGGCACGCCCACTTCTTCCAGCCGCAACGCAAACAATGAAGAAACAGCGGCCGCCACGATACCGCGTGGCGCAATCCACGCGATGAACAGCCTTTCTTTGCTGGTTAGATCACTCCCTAAGGTACACAACAACACGTTGATTGGCCTGATAATAAATTGTGCAACAACAATCAGGAGTACAACACCGCCCATGAAAAACGGTAAATTGTGTAATTCCACTCTTGCCGCTAACAGTATAAAGAGTGTTGATATGAGTAGAACGGTCAGATTTTCTTTGAAGTGCAATATTTCATGGATATGCAGGCCCCGTGCGTTGGCTAGCCACACGCCCATAATCGTGACGGCGAGTAAACCTGACTCGTGTTGTACGCTTTCAGATAGTGCGAACACAATAACCACGAACATCAGGGTCAGCACATTTTTGAGATAGTCAGGCACCAGATGACGACGTAGAACCGATTCCGCCGCGTAGCCTGCGGTAATGCCGAGTAATAGACCGGTGCCAACCAACTTGGCCAGAATAAGCAGAATTTTTGGCGCAGCTAAACCGGGCTGATCGAGCAGCACATATTCAAATACCAACAGGGCGAGGAACACGCCGACTGGGTCGATTAAAATACCTTCCCAATGCAGCAAGTGACCTATTTTTTCCGATGGTCTTACGGTTCGTAGCAATGGTTTGATCACGGTTGGCCCGCTCACCACAGCAATTGAGCCGAAAACAAATGAGACCTGCCACGAGAGCCCGAATATGAAATGCACGGCTGTTGTCAGCAATAACCATGTGACTAACACGCCCAGACTAATCAGTCGCATCACCACATTGCCATGTCCTTTTATATCGGACAAGTTAAGTGTTAACCCACCTTCGAACAGTATGATGGCAACAGCGATGGACACGAATGGAAACAATCCGTCACCGAAGCTTTCATTTGGGTCAAGAATACCCAGTAGTGGGCCCGCCACCAGTCCGGCCATAAGTAGAAACACAATTGATGGCTGTTTGAGTCGCCATGCAAGCCATTGACTCACCGCACACAAACCAGCAAGAAGGGCAATCGTTAGCAGTGGGGAATCATGCATGGGCTTTTAGTAGAGGTGTGTCGATTGGGGTAAGTCGTTATGGGGTCTGTGTTCACAGGCATCTATGCATAAACAATGTTAATACCAAGCAATCTTGCCAGCAAATGCAGCGCGGCGTTGCTTTGACAGGTATGTCATGGTGCCGACCGTCCGAAAAGCCGACCCGTTGTATTAGCTGTTTTCATATCGGGTTGCGCTACACAGACGCGTCAAACGTCTTAACATACTATTACATTGCGCTCAATGGGGTGTGAAATGATATATTTGTGTTATTGATTCGCTACGTATTTGGTTCAAATGACAATTATTTACGCCTTACTGATGCTCGTTATGCTCGTTTTCGCTGGTCTGCAGTATAACGACCCAGATAACTTCTTATGGATTAGCGTGTATGTGGTGCCTGCTATCGCGTTGGCATTAGCCGCGTTCGCACCGCATTATTTTGCCACTATTGTCGGGCGAATATTGTTGTTTGTCACGGTTATCGGCCTGGCATTGGGCGTCTATGCTCTGTGGCCCTCTCAGCTCAGCTCATTTGCAGTGGCAGAGTGGTGGGAGAATGAGCGGGTGAAGGAGGGCTTTGGTATGGCCATAGCCTACTTGTTTACCTGCCTGACAATCCCACTCGCGTTCAGGCGATCAGTCAGGCGTTTGAAGCCACGTCGTCAGGAATAGTCAGTTACAACGAGCCACCATGGCTGAATATTCGCTGATAGATACTCATGGGAGCAATTTCGATGAGCTGTGCGACGCATTCCAATGGAATATCCCGGAGCAATTAAACGTTGCTGAGCTGGTTTGCAGCCGTCACGCAAACGGCGAGAACAAGCTTGCGCTTATTGCAGAATCTGATAGCGGCAGCGCTCAGCGCTATAGTTTTGATGATATCGAGCGCCTGTCCAGCCGTCTTGCCAATGTGTTTAAACAACACGGCATAGTACAAGGTGATGTGGTTGCGGTTGTGCTGCCGCAGCGATTGGAAACCGCGCTGGTACATGTAGCCGCGCAAAAAATAGGGGCGGTGTCACTTCCGTTGTCGGTCTTGTTTGGAGACGATGCTTTGCGCTATCGGCTAAACGATAGCCAAGCGCGCCTTGTTGTGACGAATGTGCAGCGCTCCTTGCTAGTTAACCAATTACAACAGGAATTAACATCGCTCGATCACGTTCTGGTGATTGATGACAATCAGAATCAAACCCTTGCTATTGAACTGGCGCTCAGCTCGGCTCACCGTCCGTCACCTATTGAAGCAGCAGAGCCAAAAGCGCTATTTTGGACTGCGCTTGCGGCTGCTTCAGCAACGCTCAAACCGGTAAGAACACATAAGGACGATCCCGCTTTTCTGCTCTACACATCCGGTACCACAGGTCCGCCAAAGGGTGCGTTGATTCCGCAACGAGCGCTTATAGGTAACCTGACTGGTTTTGAACTTTCGCACAATGGCTTTCCACGTGAAAACGATTGTGTGTTTACACCCGCGGATTGGGCCTGGACGGGCGGCTTGCTCGATGCATTGTTGCCTGCCTGGTTCTATGGTGTACCTGTGCTGGGTTATGAGACGAAAAAATTCGATGCGAACAAAACTGCGGCGCTAATGAGTGAACACAAAGTGACCTGTGCATTTATTCCGCC
This sequence comes from uncultured Granulosicoccaceae bacterium, assembly GCA_937922945.1. Lineage (GTDB taxonomy): Bacteria > Pseudomonadota > Gammaproteobacteria > Granulosicoccales > Granulosicoccaceae > Granulosicoccus. The sequence goes on along the minus strand of CAKZUP010000012.1, from coordinate 22,962 downwards.
TACTGCACTTAAAATGATGCGTGCTGTGCCGAATTTATTTGAGCGACATCCATCATCGTTGCGCAGCATAATGAGTGCAGGTGAAGTTGTTGGTGAAGCGCTTTTACAATGGGGTAGAGAGACGCTTGGCTTCGACATTAACGAGATGTGCGGACAAACTGAGCACAACTATTTAATGGGCAACTGCAGTGCAATTATGCCGGTGAAGCCCGGTTCCATGGGCAAGGCATACCCCGGTCATCGAGTTGCCATTATGGATTCAGATGGCGCACTTCTTGGTCCTGGAAAGGAGGGGGAAATTGTTGCCCATCGGGACGACCCTGTGCACTTTCTTGGTTATTTGAACAATCCTGAAGCCACGCTAAACAAGTATACTGGGCAATGGTTTCACACCGGCGATGTTGGTCGTGTGGATGAGGCAGGGTATTTATGGTTTGTCGGGCGTGCGGACGATGTTATCAGTAGCGCAGGCTATCGTATCGGGCCTGGCGAAATTGAAGATTGTGTGTTGCAGCATCCGGGAGTGTTACAGGTGGCCGCAATTGGGGTTCCTGACCCTGAGGGTATTCGCGGCGATGTCGTGAAACTGTGCATTGTGCCAAAGCCCGGCACGGTTGCTGATGCGCAGTTATCAGAAGCCATCCGGACGCAGGTTCGTGACAAGCTTGCAGCGTATGAATACCCGCGCGTTATTGAGTATTTTGACGCTTTGCCGATGACTACAACAGGTAAGGTTAAAAGACGCGAATTACGCGCACAGCACACAACAGGCTCAAACTCATAGGATACTCAACCATTGGATTCCGCCAAACCGCGTTTCGGCATTATTATTTCCATGTTTCCGGAACTGCATGAAACTTTTATTTTGCGAGAATTAGTTGCGCTTGAAAAACGTGGCTTGCAGTTTGATATTTTCAGTTTGCAATTTCCGCGTGACCCGATCACCATCGACGATGCCATTCGACTCTCCGAAGAGCGCACCACGTATGCAAAATTAATCAGTGTCACAAGCTTAAGCGCGTTTGCAAAAACACTTTTCACAAAGCCGATTAAAACCCTGCGTGCTATTGGAAAAGTAGTTTGGGTTGGACGCAGTAGACCGAAAGATGTTTTAAAGAATCTGGCCATCCTGCCACTGACTCTACAATTCCATGCTATCGGCCAAGCGCGAGGCATTCAGCATTGGCATGGACACTGGGCGAATATCCCGACCACGGCGTGTTGGTTTTTACAACAGATTCATGGCGTGAGCTGGTCGGCGGCGATACACGGTGAGGATATTTTTTCACCTAACTCTTTTTTGAGCCACAAGCTGGATGATGCCGCCTTTAGTGTAGTTTGTAGCGGCTACTTCTGTTCCCATTTGCAACAGGAATTGGGATTGCAACGGCCAGCCGATATACATTTGAATTATCACGGTCTCGATCCTCGCGTGATGCAACGCTCGGCGCATCGTTCTTTTAATGCACGTGATGTCAACAGTCGACTCAAGCTTGTCAGTATTGGACGGCTGGTACCAACCAAAGGCCACGATGTGTTAATCAAGGCTTGTGCGTTGTTAAAGTCTGAATACCAAATCGACTTCGAACTACAACTTATTGGTTCTGGCCCGATACAAGCTGAACTGGAAGCGTTAGCGCAAGCTCAGGGTGTGACAGAGCACATCCAGTTTCGTGGCGGTTTGGCATTCGAAGATGTGTTAAGCACGCTGGAAGACGCCGATCTATTTTGTCTGGCACCTAGACTCATCCCTGGTCACCCTCCAGATGGCATTCCTAATGTTATCGCTGAGGCAATGGCGTTACGGGTTCCCGTGGTGAGCAATCGTGTCAGCGCCATTCCTGAATTGTTGGAGCATGGCAAAACCGGGCAGTTGGTTACCGTTGATGACGTCGATGGATTTGCATCGGCGATTGCTGAATTGGCTAACTCGCCTGAACTGGCCAAGTCGATAAGTGATGCAGGATTTGACAAAGTTGCGCAGCTGTTCGACCAGCAAAAGAACATAGATGAACTCATCAGTTTGTTTGAGCGCTATGTACCTGGAAAAGTGGTTTAAGCATGAACGCATCACCCAAAGTCGTCGTATTTTGCATCGAAGCGCTGACCGTTGGTGGTGCTGAACAAATGCTGGTTGCGATGGCCAATCAATTTGTACAACGTGGCTGGGTTGTGCATATGATTTGTTTAACCAAGGCAGGTGTTTTGGCCGACGAGCTCGATCCATCGATACACTTGCATGTGTTAAACAAACGTTCCGGAATCGATTTTAAACTCGCAAAACGTCTGCGTGCGTTACTAAAAGGCATTGCCCCCGTGGTGGTGAACAGTCACTTATGGACTGCAAACCTGTGGACTCGAATTGCATTGCTCGGCACCAATGTACCCGTTGTGGCAACAGAGCACAGTCGGGATACCTGGAAATCAACACACCACCGATTGATCGATCGACTCCTTGCCCGAGGTACCACTAAGCTTGTTGCGGTATCGAACGATACTGCCAATTTTTACCTCGCTGATGTAGGTCTTCAGCAATCCTTGGTGCAGGTGATTAACAATGGTGTTGATACACGCCGTTATGCCGACGGTAACGGCGAGGCATTAAAAGCACAATGGGCTACTGGTAATGAGCTTTTAATCGGAACCGTGGGCCGTATGGTTTCTGCAAAAAACCACTTGCGCTTCCTTGAGGTCGCACAGTTACTGAAAGGCCGAATAAGCGACTTTAAAATGGTGCTGGTGGGTGACGGTGAATTGCGTGACGAAGTGGAAGCTGCATGGAACGACAAAAAACTTCAAGATACCGTGATATTGGCAGGTGCCCGTACCGATATTCCTGACGTGCTCGAGGCGCTCGATCTGTTTATATTAACCTCTGACAGAGAAGGACACCCACTAACGGCACTTGAGGCGCAAGCGGCAGGCACACCCGTGGTGTTAACTAACGCTGGTGGCTCAGCAGATGCCATAGCGATCTCTGAAACACAACAAGGTGGTGTATTGGTTGATAAAGACGCCGGTGCTGTTGCAGATGCAATCGTAAAACTTGTTGGAGATAAAGACTCGTTAAAATCCATGAGCAATTTTGCTCAATCGCATGCGTTAGCGAATTTTGATTTACAGCACATGGTTGATCAGTACGAGCAATTATTCGATACGTGTTGAATCTAGTGGTATGTTAGACAGAGCCTTATAGCTTGCCCAGATTTTTAATCGTAAGGTACTGGGTAATCAAATTCGCAGATAACTGATTCGGGGTAACATCCAGCAACCTGGCACCTCCGGCCACCGCTAAACGATGTTGAAGCTTTCTTCTTTGATTGTAGTGTTCGGCACTAAGCCATAGTATGGCATCCTCTGCGGTAACCGGCTCCGTAGTGGTGGCCAGATCTAAATCTGACTCACGCAAATCTGCCATGAGAACAATGTGTTTACCCTTTAAGCGTTGTAAAGCCTGTAGCGCCGATTGACCATCTTCGTTACGCATATTGGTGATCAGAATCACCAAGGCACGACGCTTGAGCCGAGTGGCCAGAGTTTCAACTGCTTGAACGTAATCAGGTAATTCGCGTGTGGCTTCTAAATCGTAGAGCCCATGCATCAGTCGGCGAGCCGATTGTAAGCCCTTGGAAGGTGGTATCCAACGATCTATGCCACCAAATGTCATGATACCGGTAGCATCTCCTTGCTGCAGGGCGACGTTGGCCAATAAGACAATGGCGTTGAGTGTTTCGTCCATGTGCGACGCGTTTTCGTCTTGATGTCGCATCCGCATGCTGCAGTCGAGCAAAAAGACTATTTGCTGATCTCTTTCTTGAGTGTACTCACGGGATATGGGCTTGCGCATTCTGGCCGTGGCTTTCCAGTCAATTTGGCGCAGGCTGTCACCGTCGCGGTACTCACGTAACTGATGGAAATCACTGCCTTCCCCTGGTCGTGGCAGACGCCGAATTCCCAAGTGAGATAGTGTTCTTTTGCTTAACAGCAGACCAAAAAGCGCGTTGTTTGAAAAGTTTGGATACACTTTTATCGTATTTTTGCACGGTAAGCGTAACGGTCTTAACCATAAGCCTAGCTTGGTGCTCACCAGACAGTCAACGCCATCAAATTCCATGTTGCCTCTGACTTCGGGCAACGCTTCATACTCTATATTGTGAGCTGAATTAGTTTGTAATTGAAGCGAGCGGGGCAAGCCGCGTACTTTACATAGCTGTGGGTGCATGTCGTGCACCTGGACGTTAACAGGGCTGCTTTGCGGGTTACTGATTCGCAGTGTGACATCGCTCCATTGACCGTGTGATAGCACCTGTCGAATGCTGCGATTGCCACTTAGGCTAATTCTTCGCACCTGAAACAAATCATAAGCAGCAAGCACCAACAAAGCGCTGGGCAAGACCAACCACGGCCAAAGCAATATTGGATTGAACGCCAGTAGCACAGCGGTTGCACCCAAGGCGGCCGTTAAGCCAATTAGTCGTGGAGCCGGTATCACGTTCTAGGCGCATCCACTGTGCTGAGTAGGTTGGCAATCACGTCGTCCGGGCTATACCCCTCGATTTCCAGATCGGGTGTGAGTTGTATGCGATGTCTTAGCACAGCGGTTGCAATTATTTTTACATCGTCCGGTGTGACAAATTCGTTGCCGTGCAAAAGTGCGTGTGCTCGCGCTGCTCTTAGCAGTGCGATTGAGCCGCGAGGCCCAGCGCCCATATCGATCCCGTTCCAGGAACGAGTTGCCGTTACAATGCTAACGATGTATTTCTGTACAGCGGCATCAACGCTAATAAAGCTTGCGGTTTGTTGAATGTGAACAAGGTCGTTAACATTCAATACGGGCTGCAAGTGACTTAAATCGAGTTGATTCGCAATACTCTCATGCGTTACTTGCTGGAGCATTTTTAATTCTTCATCGGCGGAAGGGTAATCGATTAACACCTTGCACAGGAAACGATCAAGCTGGGCTTGCGGCAGGGGGTAGGTGCCTTCTTGTTCAATAGGATTCTGAGTCGCGATAACAATAAAGGGTTGGGGTAGCGCACGTGTTTCCCCTTCAATGGTTACCTGTTGCTCTTGCATGGCTTCGAGTAATGCCGATTGCGTTTTAGCCGGTGCACGATTTATTTCATCGGCAACCACCACGTTTGCAAACACTGGACCTTCGCGTACAGTAAACGATTGGGACTCGCTTTCAAACATGGCGTGTCCAATGATGTCACTGGGCATCAGATCTGGTGTGAACTGAATACGCACATCGTCTGCCTGTGCAGAGTACGCAAGGCATCTTGCCAGTAAGGTTTTCGCCAAGCCGGGAACCCCTTCAATGAGTACATGCCCGCCGGCTGCAACACTGATGAGTAGCTCATCTATGGTGGCTTGTTGACCGATAACGACGTTCGAAAAATTATTCCTGAGTTTATTCAGGTTTTCGTGTGCGATTAAAAATTGTGCGGAATCATTCATGGTGATAGTTCACTGGGTTCGTGATTACGGTTTCAGCTGTTTTCTGTGAAGTAACTTCTGTAACGCCTTGGTCGTGCGCAGCAGGGCGGCATTCGTTCTTGTTTCGCCAAACAACATATTTCTACTCTCGTTAAGGCTGCAATCGAGCTGTTCGCTGGCAAGTTTTATGACTGATGATAGATCAGACTCAGATAGTTCGGTTGAATGTCCGGTTTTGCTGCGGTGAGGTAAAAGCTTGCCAATGGCTGCTTGTTGAACCTCTTTTAGCACACTGGCTGTGGCTTTGTTCTTGTGCCAGAACGTACCGCGCGCTTCCAAATGGGCAATTAAATTATTTTTTATCGGCGGTAATTCTTGCTCTACCGGCCCTAGACGCAATGATGCCCAACGTAGAAAGCCGACTAATGTGACACAGAAAATAAGTATGGCAATGGGGAATTTACGCCATAGTTCTGAGAACAAACCGGGCTTGTCTGCCAAGCGATGAATAATGGTCAAGTTCTTGTATCTTGCTGGTTGAGTTAACCAGAGCAGTAAATAAGTTTGGTTTGTTTTGCTGATTTTGTCGTTATCAAAGCTTTCTTCATCGGAGTAAACCGTCACAAAGCCTTTGCCGTAAGTACGATGAACCAAGTGCGGTGTATTGATAATGGTCTTCGATTTCCTATCGGCGCGTGGTGAGACTTTGAAGTACGCTTTATATTCCGAAAAATGGGTAATGACCGTTTCATTCAACGCGTTGTCTGGTAACAAAACCGGATTCGCCTCACCCAGAATTCTTGATTCGGATAAATCGGCCGAAGATTCTGATTCATCCAACAAGGACACTAAACCCAGCTTGCTCATGAATTCTCCCGGAATCGTTGAACCGTCGAAGGTGTTTCTGCCCGCCGGGCTAACCAGCAAAACGCCACCTGAGCGCACCCAATTGAGAATCGATTCTGCTTCACGCTGATCTTCCAAAATAGAGACGTCGCGTAGCCAGAGCACCCCGATGTTGCTCTCCAGCAATTTGGAAAACACGCCTCTATCTTCGGCTAGCTCGAAAGTAAAGCCTTCGGTGTCACGCAGCAGGCGCGCAGCCGCAAGTAACGGGTTCGTCCGAACTTCGTCGGTAGCAGCTGAAAAATACTGGATTTCCCGGAACTCAAGATTTTTGTATATACCATAGCCACCGGCAAGCACGGCGATGAGCAACAGCACAGGTAAAATTGGAAGCTTGTCTAACTTCATACCCGATCGCCGGTAGACGCTGCGTTAGCAGAGTGTTTTTTCGCCGGGAATGCCTGAGTCCATTCTTGTATTAATGAAGCAATGGTTTGTTCTTGCTGCGGTTGATTGGCATAGGCTTCTTGCTGCCAAACGCCTAGAAGGCGATAGAAGGTTTGAACCTGTTGCTCGCTAGCAACCTCCGCTACACGAACTTTACAATCCGATTCAGTCGCTCCCTTGTTGATCTTCATATCGTACTCATTCATAACGGCGCGCAATGCACCGCGAAAAAGAACGCTCAGTGCTTGACGACGATCACCCTTTTTCAATAGTTGCATAGCACCGCCAGCGATATCATCTGGCAGGTTCTGGGTTAATGGATGGCTAATGGCGCCAGCCTCGTCCTTGTTATTGCCCCGAGTCAGCGTTCGGGTGCTGAGTGTTGGTCGCCTGAAACGTCTGATCGTGTGCAGCAATAGCAGAAAAAACAGGACTGCTATCACCCATAGCAACAACTTAATGAACTTTGCCATTGGCCCCGTTGCATCGCTTAGCCATTCGCGCATATCTTTGAGAAACTGACTCTCCTCATATTCGTCGTCATCATCTCTGTTGAAAGTCGGTATTTTACGGGTTTTGGTTGTACCAAAGTCTTCGTGTGCCAATATGTCACTTAGGGCATCCGTCACCTCTTGCATAGATGCTATAGATTGTGATCGTTGCTCTTGTGCGTAAGATGTCTCTGGAGCAGAAAACAATAATGTGCTGACCAAAATCAGCGCCAGTGTCTGTGTCAGTTTGGTGCGCGGTGTTATGTTGCGGAAGCGATGCTCAATATCCCACGCTTCCAAGTGCATCCGGCGATTGATATACACCAGAAAACCACCCGTGACATAGAACGGAGCTACCAGACCACCTACCAGTAAGGCCAATACAGAGAGAGTTGCAAACCATGCTGCGTATTTTTCACCGTCCGGTTCCAGGAAGAATTCCAGCCAATCGATAGCATCAATCATATTGGCTGCGAAAATCGCCACCAGTGCAACGCCGATAGCATAAGTGAGGATGTATTCGATATGGAAACAAACCATCATCAGTAAATAATGCCTTGTCGGCACCATGGTCAGCGTCTGGATGCGTTGAGCACGTTGCTTGCGGGGAAGTCGCTCCAGAAATACAACGCTATAGGTTAAAGAGCGAGCGGTACTTAACCGAGCAAGTGTCAAGTAGGTTTTAAACAGCAACCAGAACTGGGATAAAGCCATTTTCCAGGCTGCTCGTAACGAAACCGGTTCGGAAAAAAGTGCTTTAGACAGATACATCACTTGCGGTAATTCATACAGTGGCTTAAACCACCACCACACAAAAAACATAACCGACCAAACCGAAGACCACCCCATCCACAGCTGGATAAACAGGCAGAACGCAAACACAGGGGCGGCAAAACCCAGCCATAGCAGAACCAGTTTGACATAGTGCGCTCGCGCCAGAGTGAAGCCGGCATCCATTGCTTGCCAGGCGCTTCTGGGTCTGGGCAATACGCTAAGATTGTTGATATCAGCCATGCTTGCGAATATTTCTTCCAGCCAAACACAAATAGCTGATGAGTAGTATCCACACCATCGCGCCTACGGTGAGCTTCACACTAAGTGGGTGTGGTTGCGCTGACCAATAGGCTTCGATAAAGGCTGCAACCAGTGTCATTAAGCCTGCACCCATAATTAATGGCACTGCTTCTTTTGCAGCGCGCAACAGTGCAAGCCGTCGAGTTTGCCGACCGGGTCTGATTAAGGCCATGCCAAGCATAAGGCCGGCAACGCCACTGATACACATGGCGATGAGCTCAGGTGCGCTATGTCCTGCAACGAAACCCCAGAAGCGTTCGTTATAACCAATGGCGCTTAAATGACCGGCGGCGGCACCAATGTGCACGCCATTGAAAACCAAAAAGAAAATGCTGCCGATACAATACAGAATGCCACTGGCGAATATACGAAAATCAATACTGATGTTGTTCATGATGTAGAAACCAAACATTTGCAGGTTGGTTGCATCTGCCCTGTTTTCAGGGCGTAAGGCGGCATTTTCCGGAGAATACATTTGCTCCAGACTAAAGCGCTGTTTGCTGCCCATAAACAAATCGGCGTAATCCACGGAATAGGCTGCCATAGCGCCGCAGATGAGCGCTGTGACCAAAAACAGTGCCGATGCGATAACCAACAATTTCCATTGCGCTCGAACGCGCCGGGAAAATCCGCCGCCCAGAAATTGCACAATGTGCATCAGCAGATGACCACGGTGTTGGTACAGCTGATGGTGGGCGCGGGTGATCAGGTTGTGCAATCGATTAACAAGAGCATGGCTATAGCCTCGGCTTTGCGCTATCGAGTGTTGCTGGCACAAAGCGGAATATAATGTAGGTAGTTGGCTGGTATTGCTCGACTGGTTTCGCTTCCATCGACCGCGCTCAAGTGAATCCAGCGCGTTCTCGAGCTCGCGCCAGTCGCTTTCATGTTGTTCTTCAAATGCTCTTTGGTTGAGCATCTTCTTGTCCTCTGATAATCCAGTGTGCCCAGCTTTTTAACGTATCAACATGATCGTTGTTCTGATTCGTATACTCATCAGGGTTATGGCTGTTGTCGATAAGATGAGCAAGAACGTTGGCGAGTTCCTGTTGACGTTCTGGCGATAGGGTTTGGCTACGTTCGGCAAAATCGACGATAGCAACCCTGTCTTCCCGGCTGAGCCAGTCTGGTGGTGGTGTGCTTGAATCGTGTGAGAATGACGTACTGCTACTTAATTTGTCTCTGTACACAACCAGGGTGCCAGCCGCTAAATCACCGAGTCGTCGAAACCGGCCATCGATCAGCATTGTGACTAATCCGGTCATGTAGAAGAACGGTAAAAAATCGGCTACGCGTAAAAAATTTCTTGTCAGCGAGCCAGACCAGGTAATTGGTGTTGCATTGTCATGCACCACCCACAAGCCAAATATCCGCTTGCCGGGAGTGGTTCCTGTTAAGGCTTCAAACGTGGTCGTATAAAACCAGTTAATCAGAAACTGCAGAATAAGCAATAAACCGTAAACGGCGCGTTCGCTTTCGATGCCACTGGTAAACATGCTCAGTGAAACTGAGAAAGCCATGAGCAGGACCAAGCGAATTGTGCCGTCTATAAACCAAGCCATCCCTCTAACCACAGGACCTGCAACGGCAATTTGTAATAGCGCACCCTCCGGTGTTTCTACCGTGTGGAGGGTGTCTACGGTTTTAGTGTTCAGAATCAGAACTAGGCGTTCATATATGCGCCTACCCCGAAGAATAAGCCTGAGGCAATGGCCGCTAACATCAAGACAACATAAATAATGCCTAACACTTTTTCCCAGCCTCTGGTTTCGCGACGGCCGCCAAAGCGATTGCCCGTTTTTTGTCCGGGAAAAAAGATAACGTAGATCATGCCAATAATGGCCACGAAGTTCACGAACGGTATGACTGATCCGACAAATATGGCAAGGCTCCACCAACCACTGTGATTACGATCGTGCAGTCGCTTAATCATCATGCACACAGTAATGTAGATAAACAGGATATAAACGATGACGGCCAATACTGCAGCGACGATAATGACCGGGTTTGAAAAGTTGACTGAATCAAGATCGGTCGGCATACCGCCTTGACCGGCTCCCATCATCATTGCAACGGCAACGACAGCCGCAAAAATCAAACCGAAAATCAGCATAAGCACGAAAGAGTGTGCCAAATAAGAAAGTACGCTGAGTCTGCCTCGGGCATTCCAGACAGATGTTGGAATGGTTGCAGCGGAGCTGCTGTTGTCTAAGTTGGCCGATGGTGCGGCATAGGGGTCGTTACTCACTTGCTTACTCCTGTTAACGGTTGATTTTGCCCATCTACCAATAAGGTTAGCGCAATTTTAGTGCAAACACAGTCGAGATTTAGGCCAGGAGCGCGTGAAAGCGCGTTCAGTGGTAGTTCTATGCAAAACACCAATCTCAATAGACTCTGATTTAATGTTGCAAGTTATCGGATTCATTGCCCATATAGACTTATACTGCCTACCTATGCAAGAGTTGACTAAAAATCGTACAATCGTTGTTCATAATCTGGAAGCGCTATTGCGGCAACTGCTCACACACATTCAAGCCTGGGAGCTTGGGGCGTCAAGCGCGCATAGGATGCTGATTGGCATAGCCGGACCTCCAGCGGCGGGCAAATCGACCTTGCTGGCATCACTCGTCGGTTTATTGAAGCATGAATTAGGCAGCGCTCGCGTGGTTGGCATTCCAATGGACGGGTATCATCTTGACAATGCACTGCTAGACCAAATGGACGCACGCGCTCGCAAAGGCGCCCCTCACACATTTGATGCGGGCGGTTTACTCTCGCTGGTTCAACGTCTGATGGATAGTGATGCTGATATCTACGCGCCCGAATTCGATCGTGCCAGTGATATGTCACGAAATTGCGCTATAAAAATTGAAAAAGCCCATGACGTTCTGCTCATTGAAGGTAATTATCTGTTGCTCGACCAACCTATTTGGCGGGATATCCATCGTTGTTTGAATCTAAGCATCACTATCGACATACCAGATGAGTTGATTGAATCGCGTTTAATCCAACGCTGGTTAGACAACGGTTATACATACGAAGATGCCTTGACCAAAGCGCAAGCGAATGATCTGCCGAATGCGGCAACCATCAGAACCGAATCGATGGCAGCCGATATTATCTACCGACCGCACAACAACTAACGCAATCCAGTAGCGAGAAAAAATATGAATTCTAAATCACCGATGGTTGGATGGCGTGAATGGGCGGCGCTGCCAGGGCTTGGCGTGCCGGCTATAAAGGTAAAAATAGACACTGGTGCCAGAACATCTGCGTTGCATGCGGTCGACATTGAACGCTCCACTATTAAGGGCAAAGACATGGTGAGCTTCAATGTGCTGCCTTTACAACGGAGTAACTCTGTAGCGGTACGAGCGCAAGCACCTCTGATAGATATCCGCGCGGTATCTGATTCAGGCGGGCATACCGAGAACCGTTATGTGATCAGTTCTCGCATCACACTCGGTTCGATGGACCATGAAATAGACATAACGCTTACGCAGCGAAGCAGCATGTTGTTTCGTATGCTGGTAGGTCGTACAGCACTGGCCGGAAGCGTCATCGTTGACCCTGCGGCATCCTATTTGTGTGGTCGCATGTCCACACGACTTTTGTATTCATCACATATAGAGTCTTAATTATGAAGATAGCACTGTTATCCCGAAATCGTAGGCTTTATTCGACGCGAAGACTCATTGAGGCTGCCGAAGCTCGCGGCCATGAAGTTCAGGTTATTGATATATTGCGTTGCTACATGAACATTGTGTCTCGCAATCCAAGTGTGCATTTGGAAGGAAAGCAACTGGAAGCATTCGACGCGGTCATTCCTCGCATTGGCGCATCAGTTACCTCCTATGGCACATCGGTGCTACGTCAGTTTGAAGTGATGGGGGTTTACACGCTCATTGAATCTGTCGCCTTAGCCAGATCACGCGACAAATTGCGTTCATTGCAACTACTTTCTCGCAAAGGCATCGGCCTTCCGATTACCGGTTTTGCCAATAAGCCCGGTGACACCAAAGATTTAGTCAAAATGGTCGGCGGTGCGCCGTTGGTTATCAAGCTATTGGAAGGCACGCAAGGCATTGGTGTGGTCTTGGCGGAAACATCAAAAGCCGCGGAAAGTGTTATCGAAGCGTTTATGGGCTTACAGGCCAATATTCTGGTACAGGAATTTATTGAAGAAGCCGGTGGTTCTGATATTCGTTGTCTGGTTGTTGGTGGCAAAGTGGTTGCTGCCATGCGAAGACAAGCGCCCGAAGGCGAATTCCGCTCCAATCTGCATCGTGGTGGTTCGGCCAGCTTGGTTAAAATTACGCCAGAGGAAAGACAAACAGCGGTTAGTGCGGCGAAAATTTTAGGCCTGTCAGTCGCTGGTGTTGACTTACTGAGGTCTAATCGAGGCCCACTGGTCATGGAAGTAAATTCATCTCCAGGGCTTGAAGGCATTGAATCTGCGAGCGGTAAAGATGTTGCGGGTATCATTATTGAGCATCTGGAAAAAAATGCCCGACCTGGTAACACGAAAACACGTGGGAAGGGCTAGTGGCAGCATCTAAAAACAGGATTAGCAACTCGCCAGTAACCATTGGCAATGTCAGTGTTGGCCCGGGCAAACGAGAATACATCGATTTGCCATTGCCACCGCTTTACACGCATACCTCTGTTTCGATGCCGGTACACGTTGTCAATGGACGTCAATCAGGGCCGGTATTGTTCGTTAGTGCGGCAATACATGGCGATGAAATAAACGGGATTGAGATCATTCGTCGTTTATTGAAACTAAAAACGCTTGGAAAATTAAACGGTACGCTTATCGCTGTACCTGTGGTTAATGTGTATGGTTTTGTATCGCAGTCGCGATACTTGCCTGATCGTCGCGATTTGAATCGTTCCTTTCCGGGCTCTGATAGGGGTAGCATGGCTTCGCGCTTGGCCGAAACCTTTATGACCGAAATTGTCGAGAAGTGCACGCATGGGATCGACTTCCATACTGCCGCAGCAGGTCGTGATAACCTGCCACAAATACGTGCCGATCTGGATACCAACAGTGAAGTGCTGCCCATGGCAATGGCCTTCGCGCCCCCGGTTATACTCGATTCACGAACACGGGGTGGAACATTGCGTGATGCTGTAGGGGATAAACCGGTTTTACTCTACGAAGCCGGTGAAGCCTTGCGTTTCGATGAGCTTGCCATTCGGGCCGGGCTCAAGGGTACTTTGCGCGTTATGCGTCATTTGAAAATGCTGCCTCAGCTAAAAAAATCAGAGAGAACGTACGAGCCGAATATTGCCAACGACAGTGTCTGGATGAGAGCGCCTCAAAGCGGTATTGTACGATCCCACTTAAAGTTGGGTGCTATTGTCAAGCAAGGTGATTCATTGGGTGTTGTCGCCGATCCGTTCGGCGAGGCAGAGGAAAGCGTTGTCAGTCAGGTGTCGGGTGTGCTGGTTGGTAAAAGTAATATGCCGTTGGTGCACGAAGGTGAAGCGCTGTTTCACGTGGCGTGTTTGTCGTCGACCAAGTCAGCAGCGCGCGTTGTCGATGAATTTCATCAGGAATACGAGCAAACGGAGTAAGGCTAACTGGCAGCATCTGCAGCAACAACCGTTATTCGTCGATTCTGCTTGCCTTTGTTTTCAATTTTTCTCACCAGCATAGCGCCGATTTCTTTGGTTGATGTAACGTGCGTGCCACCGCAAGCCTGTAAATCGATACCGTCGATTTCAACCAATCGGATAGTGCCTTCCGCATTCCTCGGTGGTTTGACGGACATGGTGCGTACCAGCTCAGGATGAGCATCTAGCTCGGCATCGGTAATCCAACGCGTGCTAATGGCTGCATCAGCTTCAATATGCTTGTTGAGCTTTTCTGTAAGCTCTGCCTTATCAACCGGTTCCTGTAAATCGAAATCGAGGCGCGCGCGATCGATTTGGATAGACCCGCCGTTTACAGGTGCATCGATAATGGCACACAATAGATGCAGGCATGAATGAAACCGCATTAAGCTGAACCGGCGTTGCCAATCGAGTTCCATATTCAGCGTATCGCCAATGTTAATGCCTGCAATGGTGTCGGCATCGACAACATGGATGTGTTCATGGGTTTCGCGATCTTTAATCGTATCGATAATGTTGATCGAACGGCCATCTTCAGATTGTAGTACGGCATGGTCACCTAGCTGGCCACCGCCGTGCGCGTAACAGATGCTTTGATCGAACTGAATGCCGCGTTCATCGATTTGTGCAACGGTTGCTGTGCATTGCTTTATGTAGCTATCGTTACGGAATAGTTCTGTTGTTAAATGACTCATAGGGCAAGTGTTAAATCTCTGAAGTCGATATCGTCTGGCATTGTAGGGGAAGCGACCCATTGCAGCAAGCCAGAGCCCAGCGATGGAAGATTAGTGCATGACGTGCAAATTCGATTATTATAGTCGTACCCCTACAGGAGAATCATGGCATGCGGTACCGTAAAATTGGCCATACTGATATTGAAGCGTCGGTTATAGCGTTTGGCGCTTGGGCCATAGGTGGATGGAAGTGGGGTGGTACCGATGCGAACGCAGCCATTGCTGCCATCGACACGGCCATTGATGAGGGCATCAACTTTATCGACACAGCGGCGGTTTATGGGTTTGGCGTATCAGAGGAGCTGGTTGGCAAAGCAATTCAAAAGCATTCAAGAGAGAAACTGGTTATTGCAACCAAGTGTGGGCTTCGCTGGGATACAGAGTCTGAATACTTGCACATCGAATCTGATGGTAAGCGCGTTTTTCGTACGCTTCACGCCGACTCTATCGAACATGAACTTAATGCGAGTTTGAAAAGATTAAACACGGATTACATCGATTTGTATCAAACCCATTGGCCCGACCCGCACACGCCGCCAGCTGATGTTATGGACGCCCTTATTAAGCAGAAGCAGGCCGGAAAAATTCGTTCCATTGGTTTTTGCAATGCCAGTATTAACGATTTAAATGAGGCCATTGCAACAGGTGAGCTTGATGTCGATCAGGAAAAATACAGCTTGCTGGATCGTGATCGCGAAGCGGATAACCTGCCAATTTGCGCACAACACACGTTGTCTTTTCTGGCCTATTCGCCAATAGCTCAAGGCTTGTTAACCGATAAGCTCAACACGCCTCGCCAGTATAACGAAGGCGATCTTCGTATTGGTAATCCACGTTTTTCGCCAAACAATATCGAGCGCATAACGACTGTGCTTAAGCCAGTTAAACAATTGGCTGACGAGCGACAAGTGTCGGTAGAGCATATTGTGTTGGCGTGGACGCTACAGCAACCTGGTATGGGGCACGTGTTGGTTGGTGCACGCAATGCAGAACAAGCCAGGCACAACGCCATTGCAGGTGATTTGTTACTCACCGATGAGGAGTATAAGCGGGTTAGTGATGCAGCCTTGGGTTGGTCGGGTTGGGAATAGGTATGTATCTATAGCGCTAGTTTCTGTGCATTGGTTTGTTTTGCACTGGTTTGTTTTGCGCTGGTTTGTTTTTGCACTGGTATGTTTGCACTGGTTTTTTGCAATGGTATTTTTAGTTCAAGGGTGTGTACAGGCAGAAAAGGCGTTTAGTGTGTTTGCCGGATTAATGAAAATTACGCGAGTGCGTTGTTAAGTCGCCGAGCATCCAGCTTAAGTCTTCAATTTTCTTCGCCACCAAATGCACAACGTCTTGCTCGCGCTGTGTAACGCCAAACACACTAACCATTTTTGCGCTAAGTACTTCCTGGCGAAAATTTTCAACCACCTGCTGCCATAACACCACATTAACCGACCCGTTTTCATCTTCAATGGTCATGAACATAACCCCGTTAGCGCTGCCCGGGCGTTGGCGTACTTTAATTATGCCAGCAAGCCGTGCGGGTCGACCATTTGGAACGGCAGACCAACTGGCTGAATCGATGATGCGTCGTTTACTGAGTTTTTCCCGAAGCAGGGCAAGCGGGTGGCGGCCCAGCGTTAAACCGGTGCTCATGTAGTCAGCCACAATATTCTCGCCCTCGGTTGGTTGTGGTAACTCAAGCACCGGTTCGTAGGCAGATGCGTTCTCGAGTAGTGCAGGCAGTTGTTCAACACCGAGTAAGTCCCACTGTGCATGATGTCTGTCACCACTGATATTCTCCAGTGCGCCTGCAACAGCCAGTGCTTGTTGATCGGTTTGATTAATGCCGCTACGCCGCACCAAGTCGGCAGCGTTGATAAAATCCGCTTGTTCGCGTGCGGCTAATACTTTGTTAGCCCCTGTTTCAGACAGCCGTGCAACTATACGAAAACCAAGCTGAATAACCGGTTCTCCGTTTTCCCCTGGTACTAAGTAGTGGTCCCAGTCACTCAGATTAATATCCACTGGTAGAATCTCGACGCCATGGCGCCGGGCATCCTGGGTTAAATCGGAGGCATCGTAAAAGCCGAGCGGTTGACTGTTTAGCATGGCACAACAAAACGCAGCTGGTTCATGGCATTTCAGGTAACACGATACATACACTAACAAGGCGAAGCTTGCAGCATGTGACTCGGGAAAGCCGTATTCACCAAACCCTTCAATCTGTTTGAAAATACTCTCGGCAAATTCCAGTTCATAACCATTTTTCAACATACCGCCAATGACATTGTCTTTGAATTGAGTCACCGCTCCAACGCGTCGCCATGCCGCCATGGAACGACGTAACTGATCGGCTTCACCGGCTGTAAATCCGGCAGCAACCATGGCAATTTCCATGACCTGCTCCTGAAACACAGGCACCCCCAGTGTTCGTTCAAGAACGCGTTCAAGATCTTTGTTCGGGTAAGTGACTTCAGCGATTCCCTGGCGGCGTTGTAAATAGGGGTTTACCATTCCGCCTTGAATAGGGCCGGGGCGTACGATAGCTACTTCAATGACTAAGTCGTAGTAGTTTCTGGGACGTAAACGCGGCAGCATCGACATTTGTGCCCGCGACTCAATCTGAAATACGCCAATGGTATCGGCTTTACAGATCATGTCGTAGGTTGGTGTGTCGTCAGGTGGTACGTTTGCCATGGTGTAGTGCACGCCACGAAACTGCTCGATTAACCGAAAGCATTTATTAATGGCGGTGAGCATACCCAGTGCCAGTACATCGACTTTCATCAAGCCAAGCTCTTCAAGATCGTCTTTGTCCCACTGAATAATGGTGCGATCAGGCATGGCTGCATTTTCTACAGGTACAAGCGTTGACAGGTCGTTGTCAGATATAACAAAGCCGCCTACGTGCTGCGATAAATGCCTTGGAAAGCCAAGCAATTGTTCAAGCAGCCATGCAAAGCGCATCATGAGGGGGCTTTCGGCGTCAAAGCCCATGGATTCCAGTCGTTCGCCAATAACATTCGCACCATCCCACCAGGCTAAAGACTTTGATAAGGCATCGACCTGCTCAGGCTGCAAACCCAATACTTTGCCGATATCGCGTACCGCACTGCGTTTTCGATAACAGATAACCGTGGCGGCCAGTGCGGCGCGATGACGACCATACTTTGTATAAATGTACTGGATGACTTCTTCGCGTCTGGCGTGTTCAAAGTCGACATCAATATCGGGCGGCTCGTTTCGCTCCTTTGAAATAAAGCGTTCGAACAACATGCTGGTACGCGATGGGTCAACCTCGGTAATGCCAAGGCTGTAACACACGGCAGAATTGGCTGCTGAGCCGCGGCCCTGGCAAAGAATGTGTTGGCTGCGTGCAAAGTGCACGATGTCGTATACGGTAAGAAAATACGACTCGTAATTCATTTCGCCTATTAAGGTCAGTTCGTGTTCAATTTGCTCTGCAACGTGTTCATCAACGCCATCTGGCCAACGCCAACGCATACCCTCATAGGTTAATTGGCGTAAATACTCACTGGCACTGAGTTTGTCCGGCACCACCTCTTTCGGGTATTGATAATTTAATTCTCCAAGATCGAAGTCGCAAAGGGCGGCAACAGCTGCACTGTTTTGAATAGCTTGTTCAGGATAAATAGAGCATAGCGCGCGTGCATCGCGCATATACCGTTCGCCATTAGGGAACAACCGGCGTCCGGCTGTGTCGAGTGTGCAGTTATGGCGTATACACGTGAGCACATCTTGTAATGCACGCCTTTGGCGTCTGTGCATATGAACATCGCCAGAAGCAACAATAGCCAGTTCAAACCGGTCGGCTGTGTCGATAAGCCACTGTGTGTGTCTTTGATCGTACGGGCCATAATGAAGTTCGAGAGCAAGAAAGGTGTGTTGCCCCAATTGCCTGAACCATGCAATACGTTCATCGAGTTGTGCTTGTACATGTGGTTGTGTTGAAGCAGGGTGGTAGGGCGGTACCAGCAGTAAGCAGCAAGTATCAAGACCGGCATTGTCGATAAGCGCTTGAGTGATTTCGTATTCACCTTTCTCGGCAGCACGCCGTGCCTGGGTGATAAGCCGACACAAGCGGGAGTAGGCAAGAGCGTTGCGGGCGAGGGCGACTAACTTGAAACCATCGCCGAGCACGAACTCACTGCCAACAATAAGTTTGAAGCCGATTTCTCTGGCTCTGCCATAGGCCCGGACAATGCCTGCCATTGAGCATTCGTCGGTGATGGCCAGCGCGGTATAACCGAGAGCCGCCGCAGTATCGACCAGCTCTTCAGGACGTGACGCGCCACGAAGAAAGCTGAAATTGG
Source organism: uncultured Granulosicoccaceae bacterium (assembly GCA_937922945.1). Taxonomy (GTDB): domain Bacteria; phylum Pseudomonadota; class Gammaproteobacteria; order Granulosicoccales; family Granulosicoccaceae; genus Granulosicoccus. The sequence continues at coordinate 3,987 of CAKZUP010000012.1, read as the reverse complement.
ACACGCAGTGCAGTTCTGCATAAGCAATGGCGGTGTCTGTGGTAGTTTGATCTTCCATAGACTGTATAAATATACAGTTATTGGGCCAGTATAGCAATACACCCACTAACGACCCCAGAATCAGTCACTTACGGCTTCTTGAGCCTGCAGACCGGCGTTTTTTCCGGCTGGGCACAGAAAGTCTGGAATGTTTTGTGATACAGTAATTTCAGAAAATACTGAAATTACCGAAACATTAGAAATGAATGACTTACAACCCTCTATTCAAAGCTTCATTTTGCATTTTGGCGAAATGGGCAGCCATTGGGGCATCAACCGCACAGTGGGGCAAATTTATGCGTTGCTGTACCTCTCCAAAGACCCGCTGAATGCAGAGCAAATTACCGACTCGCTAGGCGTGTCCCGGTCAAATGTGAGTATGGGATTAAAAGAATTGCAGGCGTGGCGTCTGGTGCGTTTGAACCATGTTATCGGGGATAGGCGTGAATACTTTTCAACCCCAGAAGACATTATGGAAATAGCGCTTACATTAATTGAAGAGCGTCGCAAACGGGAGTTGGACCCAACACTGACTCTGTTGCGGCAAACGTTAATGGAGAAGCCTGCCTCAAGCGAAGAACAACATGCACACGAGCGCATGAAAGCCATGTGTGACTTGATGGAGCAAGTGGCCGAATGGTCTAACGAATTACAACGTATGAAACGTACCGATCTGGAAATGTTACTCAAGCTCGGTCGGCGTATACCGGGATTACTCGATATGAAAGATAAGCTCACGGTCGTGGGCAGTAAGAAAAAAGCCGGTAAAACGTCAAAGTAGATTTGCGAAGAACTTATTGTGGGTTGTGGCTGAAAGCCAGACTCATCAGCGTTAACTAAAGGCTTGGTAGGTTATAAGAGGCTATTTTAATGGATGCGTTAATACTTGCTCGAATTCAGTTTGCAGCCAATATATCGTTTCATATTCTATTCCCGACGATTACCATCGCGCTGTGCTGGATTCTATTTTTCTTTAAAGTTCGTTTTCACCTTACAGGTGAAAAATCCTGGATGGCAGCTTATCAATTCTGGGTAAAGATATTCGCACTTAGCTTTGCGCTCGGTGTTGTCAGTGGCATTACTATGTCATTTCAGTTTGGTACGAACTGGCCCGGTTTTATGGAAACCGTGGGGAATGTCGCGGGGCCATTATTAGCTTACGAAGTGCTCACCGCATTTTTCCTTGAAGCAACGTTTCTTGGTGTCATGCTGTTCGGCGCATCTCGGGTACCGCCGCTTATTCACACGCTGTCCACGTTGCTGGTTGCCATTGGCACAAGCATGTCTGCGTTTTGGATCATTGCCTTAAATTCTTGGATGCACACACCGCAGGGCTTTGAAATGATCGACGGTGTTGCACATGTGACGAGCTGGGCGGAAGTTATATTCAACCCCTCAATGCCCTACCGATTAACGCACATGATGGTCGCATCTGGTTTAACCGCAGCATTTCTAGTGGCTGGGCTGTCTGCCTATCGTGTTTTGCGCAACGATACATCCTTGGGCGTTAGACGATCTTTGAAAACCGGCGTGTATGCGGCGGCAATATTAATCCCGTTGCAAATTGTCATTGGGGATTTACATGGTTTAAATACACTGGAACACCAACCGGCCAAAATTGCTGCAATGGAGGCTATCTGGGAAGATGAAGAAGGTGCGCCTCTGGTGTTGTTTGCCATCCCGGATGAAGATAGCAGCAGTAATAAATACGAGGTGTCTGTACCCAAACTTGCCAGCCTGATACTTACTCATAGCCTGGATGGAGAGCTAAAAGGTATCAATAGTTTTGCGCCTAACAGCCCGCCGGTTGCACCTCTGTTTTATGGTTTTCGCATTATGGTTGGTACCGGCTTGCTCATGCTGGCGGTGGCTTTTTTCTCTGCTGTTAAATTGTACCGGCAGCAACGTTTACCGGTTTGGATGTTGCGGGTTTTGGTCGCTATGAGTTTTTCTGGTTGGGTTGCGACTCTGGCCGGTTGGTATGTTACAGAGATCGGTCGGCAACCCTGGTTGGTGCACGGAGTGCTGAGTACGTCGGAAGCTGTGGCACAGGTTCCGGCGAGCAGTGTGGCAGGATCATTGGTTATGTACTTGTCGCTTTACGCTTTTTTATTAATTGCGTATATCACCACACTGTTTTATATGGCTCGCGTTGCAGCCCATCCGCGGACACTTGCGGCCAACGATATGAATGGTCGATCAATTGCCGGTAACGCTGACATGCTAACAGGGGGTGCCCAATGAATTGGATTAGTGATGACATGCTACCCGTCATATTCTTGGGTTTGATGGGGGCAGCAATGCTGCTGTATGCCATTCTTGATGGCTACGATCTGGGTATAGGCATGCTCATGATAGGGCAACCCGAACAGCATCGAGACCGAATGATAGCCGCTATCGGTCCGTTTTGGGACGCTAATGAAACCTGGCTGGTATTGGGTGTGGGTGTATTGCTGGTGGCGTTTCCCGCGGCACACGGACTGGTCTTAACCACACTTTACCTACCCGTATCATTAATGCTTGCTGGCCTTATATTACGAGGAGTGTCGTTTGATTTTAGAGCGAAAGTGAACGCCAGACATAAAAGGCTTTGGGATGGTCTGTTTTGGTTTGGATCGCTTCTTACATCTTTAATGCAAGGCTACATGTTGGGCCAATACATCGTGGGTTTTGATAACAGCCCATACGCACTATTATTTTCCTGGGTAAGCGCGTTATGCGTAAGTTTTGCGTATGTGCTTATCGGCGCTTGTTGGCTTATTCACAAAACATCTGATGATTTGCAAATAAAAGCGGTACGCTGGGCAAGTTTTGGCTTGGTTGTTACCGCAGTAGGCCTGTTATTGGTATCGCTAACCAATCCTCTGGCCAGCACAGAAATTTATAACAAGTGGTTTTCCTGGCCCGAAACGCTATTGCTGCTTCCGTTGCCACTGGGAACCGTTGCATTGCTTTGGCTTATGCGCAAGCATCTGCAAAAAATGCCGTATGAAAATGATCGGTTGAACTGGATGCCGTTTGTATTGTGCATTGCCGTTTTCGTGCTGGCGTTTACCGGTCTTGCTTACAGTTTTTATCCTTATATCGTGCCGTTGCAACTAACGGTATGGCAGGCAGCTTCAGCACCTGAATCGTTGCGCGTTGTTTTGATCGGTTGTGCTGTGGTTTTGCCGGCTATTTTTTGCTACACGGCGTTGTCGTATTGGATTTTCAGAGGTAAATCTACGGCGCTTAGCTATATGTAACCGGGCTATATGTAACCGGGCTATATGTAACCGGGCTAAATGTAACCGGGGTTGATCAGCATAGGTGTGCTGTTGTAAATGCGTATAAGAAAAGCCATTAGCTCGCCGAGAACCATGCGTTAATCCGCGATTGCAATACGTGCCATACAGCAGGTGCGCCGCGTTTGACTTTTACGCCAACGCGCGATTCCAGTTGCTCGGCTGTGACGTTAAATTCGGGCCAGCTACCGCCATTGGTTTCAAGATTCGAAATAACGGGCTGAACGCGGTCTATCGATTTGGCAAATACAGCGTCGTTGGTTTCCGCAGCTTCGAATTCGTCCCATAAGGCTCGGTAGTGCCGTGCTTGATCTTCAGGTAGTAAACCGAACAAGCGTGTAGCGGCAGTTTGCTCTATTTGCAGTTGTTTTTCGGTGTCTTGCGCTGCGTGAATGGGTACGTCACCAGCATCGATTTCTACAATATCGTGCAACAGCAACATTTGTATAACCCGCGATGCATTAATCTCGACTGAGGCATGTTCTGCCAGAGTCATAGCGTATAACGCAATATGCCAAGAATGTTCTGCAGAATTTTCTCGTCGCGAGCCATCACAAAGTTGCGTGGCTCTTAAGGTAGATTTTAGCTTGTCAACTTCTGTCAGGAAGTTCAGCTGTCTTTCCAATCTGTCGGTATTTTCCATTCGCTACGCCGTGTGCTTAGT
>CAKZUP010000011.1 GCA_937922945.1 uncultured Granulosicoccaceae bacterium | reverse complement strand
GGCTCCGGCATAGCCAAACAGTAACGCGTAAGCAGCACCGGCAGCGCCCGCCAAGGTGCCCGAAATAATCACGGCAATAAGCTTATGACGTTGAATGTCATAACCCAACATGCGTGCTCGTTCCGGGTTCTCCCGAATTGCAACTAGCGTTTTACCGAAACGCGTTTGTACTAGCCATGCAATAAACAAAAAACACACAGAAAATAGCACCAATGCCGCGAAGAATCGATTCTGAGGTTGTGATAGATCGATTCCGGCAACGAACCGGTCGGCTTGTTTTATAACAAAGCCTTCATCACCACGAGTGTACTTACCGGCCAATAAAATAGTTAAATATCCGGCTTGTGCAAACATCAATGTGACAATCATAAACGCCACCCCGGACGTTCTGAGTGCCAGAAACCCGATAATGGCTGACACAATAAGCGCGCATAGCAGGCCGACAAGCATGGCCGGACTGGCAGACAGTCCAAAATGTTCAATGGATAAACCCAAGCCATACATGCCGGTTGCAAAAAACAGCGCGTGCCCAAGGCTTAGTAGGCCTGTGTAACCGAATAGCACGTTATAACCCATAGCGTACACCGCTAACACCATAATACGAGCAAGGTTGCCGCTGTGGTATTCGCTGAGAACGAAAAACGATCCTGCCAAGGCGCATAGAACAAGCACGTGCAACAGGAAGCTGCGAACCGATACGCTCATTGTTCAGCCTTCCCGAACAGGCCTTGTGGTCTGAATACCAGCACAAAAGCCACAGCAAGCGTTGCAATGATTTTGGCAAGCGTGGGTGTGAAGAACACGGAAATAATCCCATCGCTTAAACCGATCAGCACGGCAGCCAATATGGTACCCGGCACACTACCCAAACCACCGATAATCACAACGATAAAGGACAGAAGTAACGGGTCACCACCCATCAGGTAGTGGGCTTGCTGTATGGGAACCACAAGCACAGCGCCTAACGCTGCCAGGCCAGCGCCAAGACCAAACACCAATGCATACACTTTATTCACGGGTATGGCATGCGCCTGAGCCATCTCACTGTCTAGCTGTGTGGCACGCATAATTAAGCCTAAACGGGTTCGTGTCATTAGCACCCAAAGCAAAAGCAAAATGAATACGGCAGCACCGATTACGGCCAACTTATAGGTTGTCGTGCTTAAACCCCAAGGCCATGTGAGCGCAAAGCCGCTTTCACCATATTCAAACCAGGGTAGGGCGATGCGTTTGTTAAAGGGTGCTTCAATTGGGCGAGCTTCGGGGCCGAAGGTCATTAATGTGGTTTGTTGGATGACATACAACAAACCAATGGTTGCGACGATGGTGCGTTCTGGGTCGTAATTGATTCTGCGCAGAACCAGGTGGTCACAAACAATCGCGAGCAACCCGACCAGAATTGGTGCAACGATCAGTGCCACAATAAAACCGAGCGCCGGGTGGCCACCAATCAGGCTGGTTATCCACCACGCGATAACCGCACCCAGCATGAAAAATTCGCCGTGCGCAACGTTTACCACGCGCATGATGCCGAACACGATGCTTAAACCAACCGCAGTAAGCGCAAGCACGGCAGCCGTAATCGCCCCTTCCAATGTGGCGATAAAGAGATAGGGTCCAAATTCCATTATTCGTCGTTAGAATTCGATAGTGTCGTTAGCCAAGCACTCAATACCAAACGTACTGAGTGCTTATTGCAATCGTGTGTACACACCAACGCGCTTTGCGATTGATGTATAAGGCCAAAAAAGAACTAAAAGGCTTGCTTGGTGTAGTCAACCTCATCTTCATACATGGTGTCTTCAATGGAAGTTGTGTGTACCACCATGAGTTTGCCGCCTTCGACTTTCGAAATGTATTGATGGCCGAAGGTTTGATGAGTTTTGCCGTTAAATATTTTTGCACCCTGCGGGTGTTCAAAAGAATGTGGCATTGCCGACATCGACTCAACCGCTTCAATGAGTTTTTGCCTATCTTCTACGCCTTTATAGCCAGCGGCTTCCATCCCGGCTTTAACTACATACAGCGTTTCCCAACAGCCAAACATATGTGCGTAAGTAGAAACATCTTTAGAGTCGCTAATGGATGCGCCGTTGGCGTCGACACCAACCGCTTCGCGATACACTTTATCGAATTCAGATTGGTCTTCTTGCGCATAGCGCGGGTTGCCTTCCCAGAAATAGGTGCCTTCCAGAAATTCCAATCCGGGGCTGGCCAAGTCGACCGCTTCAAGGCTATCGATAAAGCCAAAAATTTCAGGCTTGCTGGCGCCGAAAAATTCACCCAACTCTTTAACAAACGTTAGCACGGCAGGACCAACCATAACGTGGTAGATGACCTCTGTGTCGCGCGGAATTTTTGGGAAGTACTTAGTGAACGATGTTTCGGTTGGCGGTATCGCGATCTTCTCCAGAATTTCGCCACCCTGATTCTCGAAAGCCAGGCTGAAATAGTCCCGATGATCGTGACCGAAAGCGAAATCGGGATAAATCATGGTGACTTTCTTACCAAGGTTCTCTGAAATAAACGGCGCCATGGCTTCCACCTGGCTTTTAACGTCGGTGATGCCCGGTTGTAATGTGTAGCGATTAAGTTTTCCGCTGGCAACATGGTGTCCTTCAGAGACAACAAAGTACGGAATTTTGAGTTCGCCTGCTCGTGGCGCAGAGCCAAACACAACATGGCTGAACAGAGTGCCGAAGGCCAAGTCGCACTTGTGTTGGCTGGCAAATTTCTCAACCACTTCAGCTCCACGTTTTGGATCGGTTCCATCGTCTTCTGCAACAATTTCTATAGGGCGCCCATTGATGCCGCCTTCAGCGTTTATGCGTTTGACAACCGCTTCGGTGGTGCGGTCATACCAGCGACCATAGGCTGCACCAATGCCGGTGCGGTGTACTTGAAACCCGATTCTGATGGGCTCGGCACTTTGCGCTTGAGCAGGGCCCAAAAGGCCTGGCAGTGTTCCGGTAGCAGCAACAGCACCCGCGCCAACGGCCAACGTTTTAAGCGCCGTTCTACGGCTTATTTTGCTTGAAGCATCAGCGGTATTCGCTGGGTCAATTAACGTTGCTTCTGGTGATTTTTCTTTATGGTCTGTCATTTGCTATTCCTCGCGTTAACTAAAAGCTTCAACCAAGCTGCCTTCGTCTTTATCTTCGTCTCGTGTTCGCCAGCAGCCACTCTAGGCGCCGCGTGGGGCTGCCAATAGCCAAAGGCCAATAAACGTGTACGCCACCATGAAAACGGCCAGCGGTATCTGGCTCATGATAGCTTGCCGCGCGCTGGCAAACAAATTTAATGCAAGTGCGTGGGCAATGAGAACGGATAAAACATGCCCGAATACTACGGCTAGCGCTTGCGTGAGCCAAATCGCCTCAACCGTGTGATGGGAATTCATGAAGCCGGTGGTGACGTAGAAGGTTCCCAATCCAAGCCAATCCGCGCCCGAGTCTAGCGGGTCGGATGCCGCTGCAAGTGCATATTGGGCGTTAACCATAAATGCTGTTAAAAAGTGTGCAAAGTGATACGCAAATGCGATTGGCAGGATGGCAATAGCGAGATGGCAAAATGCACGATGAAAACTTGGGCATTCATTATTAACGCTGTTTTTCGTCGCCAGCATCAATCCCAGATAAACACACACCGCATAGATGGCGACCAGTAAAACATTCGCGCCGATTAAACCAACGACCGTGGGTACGATAACCGCCGAACGCCCTGGAAACTCAAGCGGATTAACACCAATAATATCGAGCCAGTAAAACGTCTCATTGAATCCATCGAAGCTACCGGTTCCAAGTAAAACCAGAATGAACACGGCACCGCTGACGGTCGTTGCCGGTTTGATCAGTGTTTGCCAACCTGGAAATCCGATTGTGGACATACCTTGTATTCTTGCAAAGAGGGCAAGCTGTGAATAGCGGTTCAGCAGTATCGTGAAGCACTCGGCGTGTTGTAGCCAGCGTTCGCCAAAAAGGTATAGCCCGATAAAAATGGTAAGCCAGTAAAGCCCGACAATGATCGCCAGACGCGAAGGTGCATCGGGTGCAATATCGGCCAATGCAAACATCATGAACAACATCAAGCCAACCACGCCAGGCCAAACGCCGCATTTATGTGGAATAGTGAATGTCGGTATGTGTAGGCGTTTAAGTGAAAGCAGTTTGTATGCGCCCGTCCATGGATTGACCCATGCCCAGAGGTTGCCAAACACGCCTTGTATAAGCACAAAACCTATCCACCACAACGTCCAGATAAATAGTGGTAACGGGTTCTCCAGCGGATCATGTGAGCCGTAGAAGCCAAGTAGTAGTAGTAATAATAGAAACGCCGTTGAAGCTACGCTGGTTGCATCTTTCAACGAAAATTGGGATAGCTCTGTTGTGCGGCGTGGATGTTCCACCGGTTTGTCAGATGTAGCGTGGCGTGCCAGCGGTTTTGATGAGAGGAAACGATGACTCCAATCGACTGGCAAAAACGCGAGTAATACAATGGTCAATATCACAGCCAATACGCCAGAGGTGATGTATACCCCAGTGGGGAGTAACAATACAAATGCCTGCTCTGATGCATGAGCAGAAAGCACGTTTGGCCACACAAGTAGCAAGGCTGGCAGCAACAAGCTGCAGCCAAGCCACAGATTATTCTGTTTTTTTAACCGTTGGTATTGAAGTACGTTCACGTCTAGTTCAGGAATCGGCGAATGCTTCCTGTTTTCGGGCTCAGTGATGCGTCTATATCCCGAGTTTCCATTGACAAGGCGATGGAGTGCTCTTCGAATGCGCTGGCTAAAAACTGCTCGGCAGTCTGAAACAGGCCAGCGGTGAGTGATTGTTTAACGTCATCTGATCGGCCCTCTCGCAATCGAATGGAAATGTCGATATAGCCGTGTTTCGTATCGCCATCGGCAATGGAATAGTGATCGCACTTGAATGCTCGAACTCGAATGCCCGCCACCGGTGCAACGTCCGATTCGATGCATGCACGCCGCAAAGCATCACATAGTTGTCCGATTTCGATGGTTTCCTCCAGATTGGCGGAATAGGTTAATTCAATGTGTGGCATGGAGTCAGCTCGGCTGTATTGATAACAAACTGCTCCAGTTGAATGGTGATGGTTGGGCTTTGCCCGCCGAGAGCTTGTGTTTATGCGCCTTGTAGAGGCATTAAGCTATTGATCACCATTCAACTGGAGCAGTTTCTATTGTTAAAAGCGTTTTCGGCATCAGTTTAGCGTGAAATGGGCATACCGGTCAGAGTACGAGACTGGCCATTAGTGTGTTGATGGTTGAACGCGCTGTCGTACCTATCTATGAACACCAGGCGTTTTGTTTTACATAAATGAGCCGTGTCCTGTGTCAATCAATGGGTGAGCAACCGCCAAGAAGGTATATTTACTACATATCTCTAAGCTGATGATAAAGAAAGAAATTATGAGTTTATTCTATTGTTTCGAAAGCTGTGATATAGTCACAACATCGATTATATGTAGTAAATATTACTATGGATGACACCGCACTATTAGATTCGCCGGCTTCCAGCCATTGCGCTACAGGCAGAATGGGTAAAGCGCAGGGTGATGCCCATCGATATGGTAGCGTTCGCCAGCCCGTATCGGCAGACCAATCCAGCGCGCGCTCTGGCGTGCATAGCATCAGCGAACAGAGCGCATCGCAAGCTTCTGAGGCGCAACCATTGTCAATCGCCCGACCAACGCGCAAATCAAAAAAACCGGCAATGAGCGCAAATGACACCATCCGTGGTACACGTCGTCGCCGCGCATACTCCTGGGCTCGCAAACGTCGCTAATTTGCGGTTAATTGAGTTCTTGCTCAATAGATAACCACTCTCAAAACACGCTGAATCACTCAGCGTAAATACGTGCGGCGATGACTGGCTAGGAGGTGGCGCGTGCCTGGTTCTTTGGAACCGCTTGCACAGTGCGAATACCGTGCGATTTCCACATCTGTCCAAGATGCAAAAAGCGCCGCTGAAATTGTGGATTGGATCACTCGTTTACAATTGCCGTATCAAATGTGTCGATGTCGTCAGAATACCTTCATCAGTATATTAAGCATTCGTAAATATGCGGTTTTCGCTCCCTTGTGACAACTATTTCTGCCTACAATGGTCAACGTACCTATTGGTAAAAATGATTGAGTTTCACGTATGGTTTTGCCGAGACGCAGAGCAAGCATCACGAATACAGCTGTAACGTTTATAGCTGTGCTTGGCTTGCTAGCCGCATTGTCTGGGTGCGGGCAGTGGCAAAGTCTGAAACCAACGTCTCACACATTGCAACCGCAGCCTGTAACCGTACCCGGTAACAACACAGCTTCCGCTGCACTGTATCAACAACACGAACAACAAACAGCGGCACTTATGAAGGTCAAGAGTAATAAGGCTAACGCACTTATTGGCAAGAGCACCGAAAGCCACGTTGAATCTGTCAGTGCGGTTAGTATTTCAGCGGATGCGGTTCGTGCCAGCGTGGTGAGTCATGGATGCACAAGCGCCGCAGACTTTCAGGTAGAACATGTCGTCGAGCAGGGTCAGTGTCGGCTAACAATAGTTCGTACCAAACCTGATCTTTGCAAACGCGCACCCTTTGTCGCAGAAATAGAAATAGCATGGTCTTTGCCCGATGCCTGTGCAGATCTTCCTGTGGTTGTTGCCAATCCACTGCTGTTATCTTCAGAATCTGAAACGCTTATTAAACGGATGAAATAATGCGAATTCTACAAACGATAAAAACACAACACCGTACTATCCGGCTAGCGGTGGTGTTGCTAATAATGTGTGGTGTGGTTAAACCGGCGTTTGCCGCGGGCATCGGCAATTTTATTGTCGGTGGTCAGGTGGTGGGTAGTGCGGCCAAATACCCGTTTATGGCAAGTGTACAACTCGACCCGTTTGGCTTTGGGCGCTTTAATCATAGTTGTGGTGGTAGTTTAATTGCTGAACGCTGGGTGTTAACGGCGGCGCACTGTGTACGAAGTTCGGTGTTTGGAACCACCTATTCGCCGGAGCAGGTAGGGGTTGTTATCGGTGCTTCAGATTTATCCTCGCGTACCGGCACGTTTATTCTCGCCGAAGAAATCATCGTACACCCGAATTATGAAATCTCCACGGTTAGAAACGATATCGCATTAATACGTTTATCAAGTGCTTATGCTGCGCCACTGGTGGTCTTACCGGCAACAGACAGCCCCATTCCCGTTGTTGATGAAACCAGCATCGTCACAGGTTGGGGGGCAACCGCAGAAAATGGCGCCGGTTCAAATCAATTGCGTGAAGTTGCTTTGCCTGTGATCAGCAACGCTGCGTGTTTTCCTTTTTATCCTGATTATTTCGATTCCCGATTGGCACTTTGCGCAGGTGGTAGTCGCGCTGGAGGTCAGGATTCGTGTACCGGAGACAGCGGAGGGCCGTTACTGGTTGCAAGAGACAATGTGTATGTCATTGCCGGTATTATAAGTTTCGGAGCGGGTTGCGCACGGCGCGGTGTGCCGGGTGTCTACACTCGTGTCGAAGCCTATACCGACTGGATAAAGAGTATTACCACTGGAACCTTAGAAGTCGGTGAGCAGTTGGTTGGCGAGCCTGCAGATAATACGGTTATCACGCGTTTAGGTGTTAATAGTTCCACGGTGGGAAGTATCCTTGCAGGTGAGGTTGCTTACTACGATGTCAGTGGCGCAAGGCAGGTTAATCTCACATCCAGCAGTGGCGATGCCGATTTATTTATCATTGACGATGCGAATTTTCAGGCAATCTCTGCAGAGCTACTGAAATGTGTGTCGGAGAATGCCGATCAGGTAATCGATTCGTGTACAGTCGATCAGTCTTCTGATGGTGCTTTTGCGGTTGTATTCGGATATAAAGACACGCAGTTTACAATTTCATCTCAATCCATTTTGAGCAACGTGAATACGGTTCAACCGTTTAGTAACGGCGCGGGTGCCTCTTCGTCGAGCACAACCAGCATTGGGTCATTATCGCTATGGTTTATATTTTTTATAGCCATTGCAGGTCAATGCCGCCGCGTTGTCAATTTACGTTTTAGCAGACGATAACGGTCAGTTTTAACATTGGTAAAACCAGCTATATCATTAGCGTTGTGACAACACATCCCATACCGCGCCTAGCGTGTGATAATCGACTTTCCCTGGTGGTGACTTAAGATCGTCGAAAGCGGAGCCATCGCGGTTGCGTATTCGGAACCACGCGCCGTATTCATGATCGATAAGGTATTTCCAGCTGTAATGCCAGAGCGTGTTGTAATGAGTCAGATAGACAGACTCTTTCGTAACCTTATATAACCGCCATGCAGCAGCAATCGCCTCAGCGTGTACCCAGAAATATTTGTGTGAATCGGCGAACTCACCATTTGGGCTGAACCCATACACCAGACCTTCGTATTCGGTATCCCAGCCTTTCAACAAGGCTGCATCGAAGAGTGCTTTTGCTTTAACCACCCAACGTTGATCTGGCCGTGCTTCATTGAGTTGTAAAAGTAGTTTAGTCCACTCAACTTGATGGCCTGGTTGAAATCCCCATGGTTTGAACAGGTCATCGGGTTTGTCGATGTTGTATTGCATATCAACGATCCAGTTCGAATCGTAATGCTCCCAGATTAAACCATCGGATTGCTCGGCGAGTTCAAAACAAAATCGGTTTGCGAGCACTTCAGCACGGTTAAGGTAGCGCTCTTCGTCAGTAGCCTGCCAGGCGGCAATGAGCGCCTCACACATATGCATGTTGGCGTTTTGTCCGCGATACGGATCAAGCGTTTTCAGTGAGGCATCTCGTTCGTCGGCATAGGCGCGCTGCTGCTCATCCCAGAAATACTGCTCTGTAAATTCCCATGTTTGCGTTATTAGTGGCGCTGCGGAGAGTATGTTGGCTTTGACGCAACTTGCGGCACAGAGCATAACGAACGCGTGCCCATATGCCATGGCAGTTCCGTCTGATACGTCATTGTCGTCTAAAACCCACGCGTAGTTTCCATTACTTTGTCGATGGTGATTGAGTAAATGGTCTAGCCCGTGCTCGGCCCACTGCCGATGCTTTGCCTCACCGTACAAACGATAGGCTGTTGCATAATTGAATATAAAACGAGTGGAGCTAACCAGATGGCGAGTGCTGGTGTCGTAGACATCACCGTTGTCTTTGAAGCACTGATAAAAGCCATTTGGTGCCACTACGCGTGGTTCATAAAACGCCAATATCGATTGAATATGCGCTTCTAAGAATGAGCTGTCGGTGAAGTCGGCTGGGGGCGAGTTCAGCATGCAAAACCTGAATGTTCGTTGGTGTGATTGAATATTACTGGTTAATCAATATTACAGGTATAAAAAAAGGCCATTCGAACGGGATTCGATGGCCTTTTTATTAATCTGCTGTAGCTCGGGCAACCGCACCGGCCATCTCTTAAGATGGCCGGACAGGTGGCCGGGCGTTGCCACCCAACTATTCTGCAGGTGTTGCCAGAACGGCTGGGTTGCGAATAGAGATGGTGCCATCTTTGGCAAATCCCGCTGTTTGCAGCTGTAGTTCCAGAAAAAGCGCCCCTGCTTGTTCTTCCGTTATAGTAACCAACGAATTTCTGGGGTCAAGAGCTGGGCTTAATAGCGAGCTGTGGTAGCCCGGTTCAAATTTAACGAAGCCACTGCCTTGCGTGGTTTCCGTTATCTGGCTTAGTCCCATATTGCGTGCTAACGCTTCAGTGCCCACCAATGGGAAACCGGCCAGATTATTCACAACCACGGTATCACCGTTAATCTGGATCATGTGGATTTGCGCGTTGCCGGCAGCCGTTGCAGCAAAGTTAATGGGGTCGGCTGAATCAACCACCGATTGTGCGGCGTTTAAAAATTGATTGCCGTCCGGGCCATTGACATCGACACCAGCTGACGCCAAGCCTGCTTCGATAGCGGGTCCGAATGCAGGTGATGCAGCCAGTAGTCGAGGTAGTCCGCTGCCGCCACTGGAAAGAGTGGCACTTCGAACCGAATCATCGAACGATAAGAAGGTCGTACCAATAATGGCACCCAGTGAATGACCAATAAATACTTTCTGTGATGAGTCTATCTCTTCCAGCGAGCCAAGGCTTGCACTTAGCGTGAACAGATCTGCCACTGCTTGTCGCATGTTGTCACGTGTGTTCAACAGGTTAGCAAGGTTGTAAAAATGCGTTCCCGAATTATCGACATTTTCATCCGGGCCGGGAGCGGTGGTTTCGTTATTCACAAAATCCATGTTGAAGTGTCGCTCGATATCCGGTTGGCGAAACGCCTGCAGAGTTTCATCGTTGGGGGTTATGCCATGTACGGGAATATCGATTGCGATCATTGCAAAACCTTCGCTCGCCATCACGTCGGCCAACGACAGCATGTCAGCACGCGAGCGCGTAATACCGTGCTGAAAGATAGCGATGGGCCAACCGTTTTCTGGTGGTGTGCCTTTGGGTTTTGTCATCAGAACCGGGATAGTCACATCGCCTGTTGATACTGGTACATTGTCTGACGGTGACAGAAAGCTGCCTGAACCGTTTTTGAAAAACGTGTTCAGTGGCGCCGTTGGGTTCTCAGCGCTTGGTACTTCCAAGTAATAAGGTACCGACATGCTTCCGGCGAAAATATTCGCAGCATTGGGGCTGCTCTCACTTAATGCACCGGTTTCACCCAGCGGCATAGCTATATTGATGGTTCGAGGCGAGGCAGCATCTTTAAGACCTTGTAGAACCGGTCGGATAGATTGTGTGGTGAAACTCCAGGCCATAATCACATCGTCTGGTGCAACCCCTTGTGCTGCACCGGCACCGAGCATCGCCCGGATGAGGCCTTGCAAGCCCGCACGTTCAGGTTGAGTTGCAGGATCTTGATCAACTTCAACGAGTACATCGAACACGGAGCCACGACCAAGGTTTCGACCGAGTTCATCTTTAAGGCCATTCGTTACCAAAGCCATATAGGTGGTACTTTCCTTTAACGGCTGAAGCGGCACAATCGCCAGAGAACTACCGTTTGCGCTTTGCGTCGGATCGCTTGGTATTACTGTGGCCAGTACTTGCGTGGCATCCAATGCTGCAACGGCACCTGTAACAGCCACGCCGGTTATGACGTCTACGCCTTGAACGTCCATTGTTAGCGGCACGCTATTCACTTCAAAAAAGTGCACAGTTTCACCAAGAACCACTGAAGAGGCATCGACAAGCGTTACTGGTTCTGAATCTGCCGTTTGAGCAAAATTTGCGATAGTTGGCTCAGTGGTGGAAAAGCCATCGAGTGTGCTTAGTGCGACAGCCGGATCGGCAAAATTCATCGCATCGTCAACGGGGACGTTCAGCGTCTGGTCAGCAGAACCACCAAACAGCAGATCGTTTGGTAGCGGTACATTGCCAGCAAGCGGGTCGTAAGCAGCGGCCACAGGTACTTGCCGCTGCTGGGTTAGTTTCGACGCTTCGAAGTCGTAGTCTGTTGAGCTACTGCACCCGCCGAGTACGGCAAGTGATGCCGCAATAATCGTGAGTGTGTTTGTCGTGTTTTTCATAGGGCTTCTCATGATCATGACCTTAGATAAAGGTCCAGTTAAACTGGAGCGCAAGCAGGTTTGCGTCGAACTCATAAGAGCCACGCAGCGTCGGATTACCCGGGTTGCCAGGATTATCGATGGCTGAATCTTCGATTTGCACATGGCTATAACCAAAATGTGCACTAATACGTTTATTGAAATTGTAAGAGCCGCCAAGCGAATACCAGTAACGATTGTTAGCCGGACCGCGCGGTGAACGAGAGCTTGGATTCGGGATTGGCGTTTGGTCGAACGCAACACCGGCCCGCAGTGTGAGCTTATTGCTCATGGTGTAATTCATACCAGCGCTGACCATCACAGCGTCTTCCCAATTAAAGGCGATACCCGATTCAGGCTGGGCTGGATTGTCAAAAGATGAGGTTAACGTATCGAATGAGCTCCATTGTGTCCATTTTACAGTGCCGAGCAATTCGAGTTTGTCGTTGGCTTTTTGCGCCACCGATAAATCGAATGTGGCTGGCAAATCTGCAGATATGGTTGTGCCGGTGTTTTGCAGTGGCCTTGCGGCTTCTGGAAACGCACTAACGAAACCCGCCAGCGCCGGTGTGTTGCTGAACGTTGCATCACCTTCAAGTTGGTGTTGCGTACCATGACGGTATGCCACACCAATTTTTGTGCCTTCACGTGGTTTGAACAGAGCGCCAATGTTGAATGTTACTTCCGTGCCACTGCCGTCGAGTTCAACATCGGAGTCGATGTCAGGATCGTTAAAAATCAGGCCATTGTCCGTACAGGAAGTCACAGGTAGGCCAGCTTGATCAGCGATGCCCAAACAGGTTGCGCCGGAGTCAAGTCTTGAGGTCAGCAATGCATTGGCGAATTGAACGCTTATGCCACCACCAATCGATACTTTATCGTTGATTTTATACGCAACACTAGGATTAACATCGAATGCTCTAACTGAGGTTTCTACGGCGTGGTATCGCCCGACCCAATCGTCTCCGTAGTCGGACTCTGTCGCGAATGGCACAGTAAACGCAAATCCGACGGCCCATTTATCGTTAAGTGTGCGTGCGTAGTAAATACCGGGAGATGGGGCAACGCCATCAAGGTTTTCGTTTGGTCCAACGCCATCTTCAAGACCAACGGGCTGAGCACCAAAAAGTGGATTTGTCAGCGAGCCCTGGTCTGTGTATTGGGTTTGGGTAATCGTCAGTGCTGCAGATACTGCGAATGCCGGTCCGGTAAGTTCGAAAATGCCAGCCGGGTTTGTAAAAGCCGTTGATGGGTCGCTGCTAACTGCCGAGTTACCCGCATACGCGTTTCCCATACCATAAGCAGATTGTGCGGAAACAGCAAAACCTGCCGCCATGGTTGACTGACTTGCGGCTAAAGCCGCGGCGGATGCTGCTAGCAGCATATAATTTTTGTGTCTCAAGCTCTTGCCTCCAAGTGTACTGCTGTCGGCCCGATGCTACTGAAATGCATGCGAGGCCACGGTTAAAACATGTTTCGTCTCATGTTTCGTCTCATTACTCGACGATGGAACGAAGTTTTTAAACGAAGCTATAAAACCACTCTTCCGAACGAAGCGAAAGTCAATAATTTGGTCTTATGGATAGTTGACACACAGTTTACTATGCCAATCACCTATTCGTATATCGGTGTCGCATATTTATGTGCCTCATGCACTGGTAGCCCGCGTATGGGTGTTGTGTGTACTATTGATTCTGGACCGGGGTATCCCATGACGGTGTAGGTGTTTCTACGCCTAATTACAAATCTTGAGCGCGTTAATCTACGCTAATGTAGACGATTATGCGTTCAGCACGTAGAAATGCAATTGTTTCAGGTTAGTTGTTTGATAGCTCAGAGCAGAAGGGTGTTGGTATGTTGGCGATACTGAGTGCGATGCGGGAGGAAAATACCTTACTCAGCGCCTCACTAAAAAATGTAAAGACCAAAAATATAGGCAGCCGGTCTTACCATTGCGGAGAATTGTTTGGTCAAGAAGTTGTCGTGGTGTTCTCGCATTGGGGGAAAGTCGCTGCCGCGAGTACCGTAACCGTACTAATTACCGAGTTCGGCGCCAGTGAAATTGTGTTTACAGGTGTCGCCGGAGCAATCTCTGAGAAACTGCGCATTGGCGATATCGTCATCGGCAATCGCCTGTACCAGCATGACATGGATGTGAGACCGATATTGCCGAGACACACCATTCCTCTATTAAACGTTGATTCCATGCCGTCAAGTGCTGGAAGAGTGCATCAACTTGAATTGGCCGCGAAAGCTTTTCTTGCCAACGATCTGGAATCGATGGTTGATGAAACATACCGTCGCTCACTATCGCTGGTAGACAGGCAATGCCTGGTTGGTGGTATTGCCAGTGGAGACCAATTCATTTCCAGTTCTGAGCGAGTCGACGATCTACGCCAGCGCTTGCCTGATGTGCTTTGTGTCGAAATGGAAGGCGGTGCCGTGGCGCAAGTGTGTGCAGAATTCGATGTACCTTTTTCGGTTGTAAGAACAATATCAGACTCGGCAGATGAAGCTGCCGCTATAGATTTTCCGGTGTTTGTGGAACGTGTGGCAAGCCAGTATTCGCTTGGCATTATTAAACGGTTTATCGAATCCCTTTAACAATCTTTAATCGCCCAGACTTTACCAACACCCGCTTATTTGGCCAGTTGATCTTGTAGTAGATTGTTCTGATACTCCTGTAAGGCCGCGTGTGCTCTTTCCCATAATTGTTCATTGCCTTCTTTTAGCACCTGCAGTAATGCCTGTTTCTCACGCATGAACACCTTGGCAAAGTGTTCATCGTGTCTAACGATCGATTCAGCGTTATGAATAAGGTCTGCAAGCTTAATGGTTTTTGCATCGGGGCATGCACTGGCAGTGTGTTCTCTATCTTTCTTTTTACGCTGTTCTCTATTGCCGTCTGTGGATTTTGATACATCGGTTAAATCGGCTACCAGCAACGCCACTTGCTCGCCGAACTTTGCATTGATCTGCTCGATGGTAGTGGGTGTGTCTTCAACCACATCATGCAACACTGCGGCAATGAGCATGTGTTCATCATCGGTGACAGTGCGCACAATTTCCATCACATTGATGGGGTGAGAGATGTACGGGATTTCTGTGTATTTTCGATCTTGGCCAAAGTGTGCATGAGTTGCAAATTCAATAGCAACATGCAAAGCAGGGAATTTCACTGATGCTTCCTCTGTTGATTTCATGGGTACGCGACTAAGCCACATTAAACGCTATGCTACTTTCAAACACTGCTTTTTTGGGTACAACCAACGATAGGATAGGGTGTTTTGACCTAATGACACTGTATTTTAGGATATGATTGGGTATCTGCGCATTGAGTCAAATCACGATGAAAACAGCTATTTTCGGTCTCGGTTCCATGGGCTTCGGTATCGCCAAGTCAGTGTTAAAGTCGGGCGCTATCGTCAACGGCTACGATGTCAACAAAAAGGCTGAAGAGCAGTTTGTTGCTGAAGGTGGCCAGTCTGAACCCATCGATTCCATTGTGGCAGAACTGAACTCGGCTGTTTTGGTTGTACTCAATGCGGCTCAAACCGAAGACGTTTTGTTTGGAGACAATGGAATTGTACCCAAGCTACCTGCTGGAGCGGTTGTTATAGCATGCGCGACGGTGTCTCCGGCCTTCGCACGCGATATGGAATCGCGCTGTTTGGAGCATGACGTTTTGTATCTCGATGCGCCAATATCCGGCGGGTCGAAAAAAGCTGCTGAAGGCGCGCTATCTGTTATGGCTTCGGGTACCCAGAATGCATTTGATGCTGCCAGACCAACGCTCAACGCAATGGCCGAAACCGTGTTCGAGCTCGGTGATGGCGCAGGCTCTGGTTCTGCAATGAAATCGGTAAACCAGTTACTGGCCGGTGTGCACATTGCGGCGATGGCTGAAGCCATCACATTTGGTATAACGCAAGGTGTGCAACCAGAGAAATTTCTTCAGGTCATCTCGCAATGTGCTGGCACTAGCTGGATGTTGGAAAACCGTGCACCACACATTATAGATGGCGATTATACGCCTCACTCCGCGGTTAATATTTGGTTGAAAGATTTAGGCATCGTATTGGATATCGCACAAACCGCTAACTTCGATGCACCGGTTACCCAATCCGCTTTAGACCAATACAAAAGCGCAGCACAAATGGGATTAGGACAGGAAGACGATGCCGCTGTTGCAAAGGTGTATGCGCGCCAAGCTGGCCTCACTTTACCTGGAGAATAGTCATGTTGTTAGGGTGTATCGGTGACGACTTTACAGGCTCCAGCGATCTGGCGAATACGTTGGCTAAGCAGGGCATGCGAACAACACTTTATTCAGGGACACCAAGCAGCTCTGGTATCGCATCGTCAGACTCAGGCGTTGAAGCCGGTGTTGTGGCGATTAAGTCCCGCTCAATTCCAGTGGAAGACGCAATACGCCAATCACTCGAAGCATTGGAATGGCTGTGCAAACAAGGCTGTAGGCAGATTTTTTTCAAATACTGCTCAACCTTCGATAGCACCGAAAAAGGCAACATCGGACCCGTTGCAGAGGCGCTGGCCGATGCATTGGATGCAAAGCAAGTTATTGTCTGCCCGGCTTTTCCAGGTGCTGGGCGATCAATTTATATGGGGCATCTGTTCGTCAACGATTGTCTATTAAATGAAAGTGGCATGCAGAATCATCCTATAACGCCCATGACCGATGCCGATATTCGTCGTGTCATGCAATCTCAATGCGAAGAAAGTGTTGGGCATGTTGCGTACCCCACTATTCAGCAAGGAGCAGAAGCGATTGCTGAAAAATTGAAGCATGAAGACGCTGCGGGCCATCGCTTTATCGTAACCGATGCTATAGACGATAAAGACCTCATCGAGATAGGCAAAGCGGCCAAACAGTTAAAACTCATTACCGGGGGTTCCGGCGTAGCGTTGGGCTTGCCGTTGAACTTTATGGCTTCAGGTGATATGCAGCGCAAAGAAACAGAATGGGAAGGATTACAAGGGCAGTGCGTGGTGTTATCTGGCTCTTGTTCCATTGCAACGCGTGAACAGGTTCATCACCATGCGCAAACGAATCCGGTTTTACAAATTACCGCCGACGCTGTGATCGATCGCACTGCTACAGTCGATGCAACATGCGAATGGGTGTTACAGCAAAACGCAATTCCGTTGGTGTACAGTTCGGCCGACCCTGCAGAAGTGGCTATAACGCAAGGTAAGTACACGCAAGCTACCTGTTCAGATGCACTGGAACGCTTTTTCTCAGATCTGGCGCTGCAACTCGTTGCATCGGGAGTAACGAAAATCATCACAGCCGGGGGGGAAACTTCTGGCGCTGTGGTTGAAGCCTTATCGCTGGGTTCGTTAAGTATTGGGCCTGAAATCGATCCTGGAGTACCTGCGCTTCGTGCTAACGATAGTCTCGTGCTTGCGCTGAAGTCCGGTAATTTCGGCTCAACAGATTTTTTTGCCAAAGCAGCCGACGTGCTGAATGCCCAGATTAGCTGACTACGCCGTGCTAACTATGCCATGCTGACTATCTAGTGGTTTTGGCCCGTTAGCAGAATTAATTTAGTTTAACTTAACGCAGGATTCGTATGACACAGTTTTCCGCCAATCTCGGTTTTCTTTGGACTGAATTGTCACTACCCGATGCTATCGTTGCGGCCAAACGCGCAGGGTTTGATGCGGTTGAGTGTCATTGGCCTTTCGACGTTAACCCGGATGATGTAAAAGCTGCATTATCAGATACGGGTATGTCTATGCTCGGTTTAAACACGGCTCGCGGTGATATCGACAAAGGGCAGAATGGTCTAGCGTCCGTACCCGGAAGAGAAGCCGAAGCTCGTGCTCATATCGATGAGGCAATCGACTATGCCATGCAAATTGGCACGCCAAATGTTCATGTCATGGCAGGTTTTGCTCAGGGCGCTGAGGCGCATGAGCAATTTTTGAAAAACCTGACGTATGCTCTAGATAAGGTTGCCCAATTGCCGGTCTCGATATTAATTGAGCCATTGAATAACATCGATGCGCCTGACTATTTTCTTTCTACCACGGTTCAGGCTGAGGCAATAATAAAGACCTTAAACAGCGAGAAGCTAAAACTCATGTTTGACATCTACCACGTGCAAACCATGCAAGGTAATGTCAGCAGACTATTTACTCATCACCGAAGCCATATCGGGCACGTTCAATTTGCCGCAGTCCCAGATCGTGGACCGCCGGGTACTGGTGAGAATGATTTCAACTATCTGTTTAACTACATAGACTCTCAAGGGTACGCTATGCCGTTGGGTGCTGAGTACAAACCGAAGGGCACCACTGAGGATTCTCTCGGTTGGTTAAATAAAGTTGGTTGAATAATGTTGGTTAAATAGCGTTGGTTAAATAGGGTTGTCTAAAGCGTGTTAACTGTAAAAGGATTGGTAAAAAGCCTGTTGATCATTGAATCAGGCGGGCAAGGCTTAATGCGTGGGATACTATCGGCATGAGTATATCACCAGAAAACCTGGCGCTTGGGCAGAGGCCCAGCAGTTTATCGAAAACCCAGTTTGTGGAAACATTCGGTGCAGTCTACGAGCATTCACCATGGGTAGCTGCGCGTACTCACGATGCCGGGCTAGGCACGCAGTTAGACAGTCTGCCCGGTTTAGCTCAAGCCATGGCCGATACACTGGCGTCGGCAAACAAAGATGAAAAACTGGCACTCATTTGCGCTCATCCAGACTTGGCCGGTAAAGCTGCCGCTGCGGGTGATCTTACCGACGAATCCAATGATGAGCAGGCCAGTGCCGGGCTGGATCAGTGCACTACGGAAGAACTGGCACGTTTTCACCAACTGAATAATGCTTACAAAGCCAAGTTCAATTTTCCTTTTATTATGGCCGTGAAGGGCAGTAATCGACATTTGATTCTGGCTGCATTCGAGCAAAGAATTGAAAACAGCGTCGATGTGGAATTTGATACTGCGCTGGGTGAAATAAACAAAATAGCCAAACTGCGTTTGCAGGCTTTGTTTAACAAGTAGTCACCAGCTTTTATTGAAGCTTTCTAATCCGTCAGTTCTCGTTTAAGGCTCGTTATGTCATCAAAGGTACTTATGTTTCAGGGCACGGGCTCTGATGTTGGTAAGTCCACATTGGTTGCAGGGCTCTGTAGAATTGCGACAAGACGAGGTCTGAGCGTTGCGCCATTTAAACCTCAGAATATGTCCAACAACGCGGCTGCCTGTCCTGAAGGTGGTGAAGTCGGTCGGGCGCAAGCCTTGCAGGCACGAGCCTGTGGATTGGACCCGCACGTTGATTTTAATCCCGTCTTGCTCAAACCTCAGAGTGATCGCACAGCTCAAGTGGTTGTACATGGCAAAGTGCTGAACATCACATCCGCCAGTGACTACATGACGCAACAGCGTGCACACCTTAAACAGGCGGTACTTGAGAGTTTTTCGCGATTAAATAAGCAATACGATCTGGTGCTGGTAGAAGGTGCCGGTAGTCCGGCTGAAATAAACTTACGTGCGCATGACATAGCCAATATGGGGTTCGCTCGGGCGGTGAACGCGCCGGTTTGTTTGGTTGGCGATATCGATCGCGGTGGTGTGATCGCAGCCATAGCCGGCACGCAACACGTTATCGATCCGGCTGATGCAGCGTTAATCAAGCACTTTGTTATCAATCGCTTTCGTGGCGACCCCGCTCTGTTTGAAGACGGTATTGTGATGCTGGAATCCATAACCGGTTGGCCTTGTATGGGCGTTGTGCCTTGGCTTTCCAGTGCGCTGAAATTACCTCAGGAAGATGCCGTTGTGTTGGATGACTGGTCTGGGCAGCAGCAACGTGCAGATCAAACTATCCACATTGCAGTGCCCATGCTTTCGCGTATTGCCAATTTCGATGACCTCGACCCGCTTAGAACAGAAACCAACGTGACCCTTGTCTTTGTACCACCGGGCACACCTATTCCGCTAGATACTGACGTTGTGATTATCCCGGGTACCAAGTCGACCATTGGGGATATGGCGTTTCTTGAGGCGCAAGGGTGGCACCACGATATTAAGGCGATTGTTCGCGCTGGTGGACGCGTACTTGGACTGTGTGGCGGATATCAGCTTCTTGGAAAAGCCATTCACGATCCCGATGGGGTGGATGGTGCTGCGCGATCAATCGCCGGTTTGGGTTTGCTCAATGTGGAAACAACGATGCAAGGTGAAAAACGCACATCACCCGTTAGCGGTGTTTGTTATGCGAGTCAACACCCCGTATCAGGCTATGAAATTCACGCAGGTGTAACAACAGGGGCAGATTGCGAGCGGCCGCTATTTTTGCTTGGAGATAAACAGGATGGTGCGAGCAGTCTGAACGCTCAGGTGCAAGGCACTTATCTTCACGGTGTTTTTAGTAGTGATGCCTTTCGTTCACACTGGCTTGAATCTATAAAGCGAGGTGCTGCAAGCGAGCTGCAGTTCGATACAATGGTGGAAAATGCGTTGGACGAGCTGGCTAACGGGCTTGAAGCAGCGTTGGATATCGATGCGCTATTGGATTCTGCGCAATCCCCAGCAACTAGCTGAGGTTTAGTTTTAGGAGCATAACAATGACGTTGTGTTTGCTCGAATTTACGTGTGTTTCAACGTTTAAGTAGCGTCATCCTTGACGCAAGCTCTTTATACACAGTCGGGGTGTGTTGCAGAATACACGTGCCGGCGTTTGACTACTGCTTCTGCCACGCCTTGATGTAATCTATTTCGAGTACTTTAGGTAATGCAGATGGGTCGGGCTCACCGATCCATTCGCTACCAACCACCAGTTGAGCAATAATGTTCATGGGTTCATCCGATACGCGTACACCAGTGAGGCGGCGCACTTCTGTTCCGTCGATGTACCAAACAATTAAGCCAGGCTCCCATAGCACACTGTAGGTGTGAAAGTCGGCACTCAAATTGACTACCGGTGATTCCATTGTCGGCGTGGAGTGTCTTTCGCCATCGGAATAACGGGCTCTATTACTATCGTAGTAATGGTAGGTCTGATAAGCCGCGTTAGGGCGTCCACCGATGTATTCGATTACATCAATTTCTGGTTTGTTCTTCTCGAAGTCCTGATTGAACAGGTAGAAAGTAGACAGAAAGCCATCACCGCCAGCAAGCTTCGCTCTCATTTCAACATAGCCGTACGTCATTTCGAATTTATCTTTTGTCGATATAACACCAGATATAAACGGCTGGTTATTCGCGCTTTCAAGTAATTCCGGCGGAGTCACTGTGCCGGTAATCTGTAAGGTGCTGCCTGTCATGACAAACGGGTTCACCGGTAAAGGGTCGCTACCAAACAGGTTCATAAAGTATTGGCGTTCGCTATTGATGATTTGATCAGGACCCCATGGCAGGGAGGTTTTCCAATAAGTTCGATCGAGCGTATCAGCATCAAACTCTTCATTGAGTACCTGAACATAACCTGTTAAATCCGCACCACCTGATTGTCGTTGCGCCAATTGAAACACCACCGGGTCGGACAATTCTGACTTCATGCCTTCGTTGTCAATAGCGGCAACGCGGTACTCATAGCTACTGCCAGGCACAATCGGGTTTGCATCGCATATGGTGTAACGCGTGTAATTACAATCGATATAAGAGGTGGTTATCCAGCTGCGATAGTCGAATTCAAAATTAGTGTCACCTCGAATTGTGTATTGCAGGGCACCGTCTCGGTATATTTCATAACCTTCAACCGACTGATCATCCGTTGAGGGTATCCAGCTGAGTTCCACGAAGTCTTCACCGGCCATGAGCAGAGTGAGCCCTTGTGGAACCGATGGCGGACCATCCGGGCGGTTGGTATCTTTTATAAATGGGCCTACAAGGGAGGCCGATTCGGTTGCCGTCGGGCTGTCGTCTTCACCACCAGAGACATCGTTTCCAGAACTTGTCGGCGGGGTCAGCTCCACGGGCTCATTGTTGTCAGTGTCTGTCGTGGTGGTATCTGGAGTCTGTTCGGTTTCGCCAGTGCCTGCTGTTGTTTCGGCACTGTCAGGTGTGCTGGTACCTTCGGTTGTTGCGCCACCTTCTGTTGTCTCAGGATTTGATTGGCCTTCGCTTGTTGCAGCATCGGTTGTCGCACCGGCAGTTGTGTCTTCCGTATTGGTGTTGTCGTTTGTGGTCGTGGAGCCTGTGGTGTTTTCAGCTGAGCCAGCTGTTGCGGTATCTGTCGTGCCAGCGGTGGTGTCTTGCGTACTGGCAGTCGTGCCCTGATCGGTAAGGTCACTGCCCGCAGTGGCGGTTACTGAATCGTTGTCGTTGTTGCCGGAATCACTACAAGCGGCAAGTAGGCTGCAGCAGAGCAGGAGAGACAAGTGCGAAGATTTTCGAAGGTGTGAAAGACGCATAACTTAAATGATTTCAAAGGTTAAAGGGTAGTGTCAGTGGACGGGTTGTGCCTGTCAACCGTCCGGTATTGCAGCTCGGCAAGTATAAGTTGGATTGCGATGATAAGTCGGTAAATTTACCTTCGGTTACTTTTTAATGGCCTGCTTTATCCGGATGTTTCGCTATTTTCCCGATAATGCCTGGAAAATCGGAAACGCAAGCGAAGAGTTTGATGCATACGCCAAGGTGAGTATGTGAACGAGAGCGCAATAAAGTACCCCTGCCAAGTGTGCGGAAGGCGGTAATCGCCAGAGCCGCGATGATGGTCATATTTTAGCTGTGTCGATTTTGGCTGGATTACTCGTTGTTTTGTTAGTTGTAGTTAATGTGCACTAGGGGCTGATCTTGCTCAGCTTTAATGGCTTTTTGGGTACTGGCTTTTTGGGGTATCCGCGGCTTTTTCTACTGGCCCGCCCGCAGATACCCAATCGGAAAATCCATCTTTTAAATGTGCTGCTTCAAAACCCATATCGTTCAGTGTTTTCACCGTTAATGCCGAACGCCAGCCAGACGCACAATGAAAAATGAAACGTTTGTTCTCGCCAAAGACGTCTTTAAAATAAGGGCTGTCGGGGTCCACCCAGAACTCTGCCATGCCTCTAGGGCAATGGAAGCTGCCGGGAATGAACCCACTGCGCCCTCGTTCTCTCACGTCTCTAAGATCAACGAAGAGTGTGCCGGAATCGGACAGCAACGCCATGGCATCGTTAGTATCAATTTCTTCAATGGCTGCTCGGGCTTGTGCAACCATCTCGGATACTGGCTTTTTCAACTTTTTCATAGCACTACCCCTAATTACACCATCTCTGTTAAACCCGAGTTTAATTCAGAATTGGCTGCATAAGTAAACTGTTCAATTTCCAGCGCGGACTAACCAACCAGATGGTTTTCGTCATTCATGCCTAAATCAGAATTGCATTACAAAAAAGCCGGTGCTAAGATTTGCATACGTATGCAACCCGCATTTCGTCTACGACGCCAACGACGACGCCCTGGTATTGTCGCGCGTTCGTGCACCCAAGTCAGTTGGTACATTCTGGAGGAAAAATGAATAGAGTTTTAAAGGCAACGTTGATTGCTGCAGGGCTGATGTCCAATTCCATGGTCGCGTACGCGGCGTGTGGTATCAGCGGCGGAAAAGTGAACATTATCGGTAACGAATTCCCGGCCATACAAACCATAGGCGCTGCGGCAGTTGCGTGCGCCGGCGATGGCGTGGAAGTAACCACCAACCTAACGAAAGAACACAAAGAACTGCAAGTGCCAGGTTTGTCCGGTGACCCTGCAGAGTACACCGTTGCAATTGTAGCCAATTCTTCAATTGTGCCTTTGATGAATGAAGGTCTTATTCGCCCGCTCGACGATCTGATTGCCAAGCACGGTGGAAACTTCAACGATAACCAGAAGATTTCTATTGGTGGTCAAACCATGGCGATTGGTTTCATGGCTAACGCACAGCACATGGTATATCGCAAAGATATTCTGGAGCAAGCTGGTATAGAGCCGCCAAAAACGTATGAAGAAGTGTTGGCAGCTGCTGCCATGATCAAAGAAAAAGGTTTAATGAAATATCCTTTCGGTGCGGCGTTCGCTGCGGGTTGGGGCATTGCACAAGAATTCAATAATATGTTCCTTGGCATGGGTGGTGATTTTTTCAAAGAAGGTTCGGCCATGCCAAACATCAACAACGAAAAAGGTGTTGCTGCCCTGAACATGATGAAATCATTGACAGAGCACATGAACCCTGACTTCTTAACGCTCAACAACAACGAAATCAATGCCGAGTGGAAAGCAGGTAACGTCGCTATCATGCAAATGTGGGGTTCTCGTGCAGGACCATTGCTTGCTGGCGAAGATAGTGCTCCTGGTGTTGCCGATAACACTGTTCTGGCTTATCCGCTAACAGTGGGTGGCGGCGATATACCTGCTACTACCTTGTGGTGGGATGGTTTCACCATCGCTCAGAATATATCTGATGAAGACGCTGAAGCATCTTACTTGGCAATGGTTAACGCTATCGACCCAAGCATCATGAACGATGAGGTTGCTACTCAAGCTGTGTGGATGATCGAAGGCTATGAGCCTACGCCTGCCTCAGCCGGTGTTTTCGCAACTATTGCCGCAGGCGCAAAGCCTTATCCAATGATCCCGTATGAGTCACTGTTGCACACGGCATTGGGCGCGGAACTGCCTGATTTTTTCTCTGGCAATGAGTCAGCTGAGAAAACGTTAAGTGATGTTGAGGCTGCATACGAGACAGCTGCAAAAGAAAAAGGTTTTCTATAACCTTTCGATTATTGTGTTCAATACGCTGGTTCAACAGTACGTTCATTGAATTACTGTGTGTTGACCTTATGTGAGTCGAGCTATAGGGGTGTATAACGCACCTCTATAGCCTCTCTCTTTTTTAATTATTTTCTCTTCTATTTGGTGATACGGCTGTGAAGCACCGTACATTCTTCTGGTTTTTTCTACCAACAGCATTGGCGATGTTGTTGTTTATTTTCCTGCCCATTGTTTCTGTGGTTATGCAATCCATGCATATTGATCATGAGCAGGTATTCGTAGAAGTTGAAAACTGTGATTTCTTTGGTTGTAAGAAAGCCACAATGGTCGATGCTGACGCCACGGCAGAGCTAAAAAAAGAACAGCCACTCGGTCGGTTTGTTGGACTAAGTAATTACATTAATCGAGCGCATCTTGCCACCAGTGAAGTGGCCGACGCCTGGCGCAACAAAGACTCATTGGGTGATTTCTACGATCGGGTATATAACTTGCCGTTGTATCGGGCCATCATATTCACCTTGGTATACACCTTCACGGTAACCCCGCTGCTTATTATTCTCGGTTTCCTTATTGCTATCGCCGTGAACTCGTTACATCAACGATTAAAAGGGCTGGTGATTTTTTTCTCACTGTTACCGATGATCGTAACGCCCCTGGTTGGCTCGCTGATTCTTTTCTGGATGATCGATTCAAGAGGCATTATCGGGCATTCATTGCAGATGCTGTTTGATGACCCCGACTTATCGCTTAAAGCGTCAACGTCATTAACGTGGATAACGTTAATGGTCTATGGCGTTTGGCATTCGGCACCCTTTGCGTTTGTTATCTTTTACGCTGGGTTACAAACATTGCCTCAAGATACCTTAGAGTCTGCAATGATCGATGGCGCCAGCCGCTGGGAGCGAATCCGCTATGTGGTTATTCCGCATCTAACACCATTAGTAACTTTTGTGGCGCTTATTCAGCTGATGGATAATTTTCGGGTATTTGAGCCCATAGTGGGCTTCAATGCCTCTGCACATGCTACCTCGCTATCGTCAATAATCTATACCGATCTTGGTGGCGAATCACAGTTGCTGTCATCGGCTTCAACAACATCCGTATTAACCATATTGGGCGTCATCATTTTACTCTCGCCCGTTCTGTATCGCACCTGGCGCGATTGGGAAAGGAAGGTGTGATATGACATCGACTGTTGTTGAAAACAAATCGATTAAATTGCGTTTATTCACGAGCTGTTTCATCGCCTTGTGGCTACTGGTTGCGGCGTTTCCGTTTTTCTGGACGTTTTGGGGATCTTTTAAGGTCGAGCTTGATTTTTTCTCCAAAGAAAACTGGATGAATGCCATTACCGGTATACGTACTTTGCGAGAGCACGGTACGGCGTTCACTATCGAAGGCTATGAAGGTGCCTGGGTACAGGAAGAGTTCTGGAAAGCGGTCATTAACACAGCGCTTGTCTGCTTGTTTGTCGTCTGTACCTCGCTCACCATCGGGACTTTGGGTGCTTACGCTTTGTCTCGCTCCGGCTTCCGCTATGCGTTCTGGTTGCTTATTATCGCGTTGGTTTTTCGAGCCATGCCTCCAATCACACTTGTTGCGGGCTATTTGCTGCCGTTTTTTGAATGGGGGTTATGGGGAAAGCTCTCGACCACCATTGTTGTATTGGTGGCCATCAATCAGCCGTTCACATTATGGATGCTACATTCGTTTTTTCAAAAAATTCCGAAAGACCTTGATGAAAGTGCCATGGTCGATGGCTGCACTCATTTCCAGGCGTTTCGGTATGTGATTCTTCCTGTTATGTGGCCTGGTGTAATCACTACCGGTTTGTTCTCATTCCTACTGGCTTACAACGATTTTGCCGTAACGGCCATGCTGTTATCAAAAGAGAACCAAACCATGGTTCCTAAAATCGCAGGCTTCTTAGGTACGACTCAAACAGAAGGCAACGTTATGTTTGCCGTGGCGGCTGTTGTATCTGCTACGGCCCCTTTATTTGTGCTTGTTATGTTTTTTCAACGTCAAATTGTCAGTGGCTTAACCGCTGGTGCAGTCAAGGGTTAGTGGGTTATGGCCAGTATCAGTTTAAAAAATGTCAGCAAGCGGTGGGGTAGCTTTGTTGGTGTACATGAATTCGATTTAGACATCGCTGATAAAGAATTTCTGGTTTTATTAGGGCCATCCGGCTGTGGGAAAACCACCACCATGCGAATGATTGCGGGCCTTGAGCAAGTGAGCGCCGGTGAAATCTGGATTGGTGATCAGATGGTTAATAAGCTGGAACCCAAAGATCGCGATATTGCCATGGTCTTTCAAAGCTACGGTCTCTATCCCAACATGACGGTGTGGGAGAACATTCGCTTTCCGTTAAAGGTTCGTAAAATAGATCCGGCGACCCACGACGAACGCGTGCAACGCGCTGTTGATATGGTGGAGTTAAATGAATTCACTCACCGTCGACCTGCGGAGTTGTCGGGAGGTCAGCGTCAACGCGTTGCGCTCGCTCGAGCTATTGTTCGCGAACCAACCGTGTTTTTGATGGATGAACCGCTGTCGAACTTGGATGCGAAACTGCGGGTATCCACGCGTGCGCAGATAAAGAACCTGCAAGACACATTAGCCACCACCACGATTTATGTCACGCACGATCAAATTGAAGCCATGACACTTGCCGATCGTGTGGTCGTTATGAATCAGGGTGTTGTACAGCAAGTAGGTTCGCCGGTAGAAATTTACGATCGGCCGGAGAATACGTTCGTTGCTGCATTTATAGGCTCGCCGGCAATGAATTTAATTGCAGGCGAATTATCCAATGGCGTATTCACCAGCGATAACGTCAACGTCACGGGTCTGAGTAATCAACACAACGGACCGGTCACATTGGGTTTCAGGGCGGAAGATGCCGCTGTTACTGCTGCTGATGCTAATGCTGCTATATCTGCATCAGTGTACTCGATGGAATTGTTGGGTGAGGCTACCATGGTCACAATGCGTATTGGTGCCGCACTGGTGTCAGTAAAAGCGGCTAAAGATTTTCGTATTGGCATCGGTGACATGGTGAACGTGTCGGTTCCTGCTGCCATTTGTCATTTGTTCGACAGCGATTCGGGTCAGCGAATACAGGAGTAAGACGATGTCTAACGAAACAACTTCTCAGAGCGCAGAAGAACATCAAGCTAAATCACGTGCAACGCTTAAAGTGATTAAAGAGATGGAACAAGCATTGTCTGAAAATTCAAATGAAATGAATCGCTATTTTCATGAGAGCTTTCGATGGATGGGCAATTATGGCAGTGGTACCAAAAACAATCTGGATGAGTTTCGTCGAAATTGGCAATTACCTCTGCGGGCCGCTTTTACCGAACGTGAGTACATAACAGAGAAGTTTCTGGTTGATGGCGAATGGGCATCCTGTTTCGGTCATATTATGGCGACCCATAGCGGCGAATTCATGGGCGTTGCTGCAACGGGTAAACGGGTTCGTATTCCGTATATGGACTTCTGGAAAGTGACCGACAACAGAATAGAAGACAACTGGGTGTCGGTTGACTATGCGCTTGTGCTTTCTCAATTGGGCGTAGACGTCTTCAACGGTCATGGTTGGGAAGCTTATGATCGTGGCGAAAAAACGCCTGAACATCCTCAACGCAATGGAGTTCAATCATGATCAACTATTTAAAAAGAGGCATGGCTGAGGCGCAACGCGCCGCAGATAAAAACAACGTTAAAGATATCGTTGCAGCTTCATTGGCTGAGATAGAAGCTGGTGGAGACGTGGCCGTACGCGCTATGTCTGAAAAGTTTGATAACTATACGCCGGCAAGTTTTCGGCTTACCGATGATCAGATCCATGCGCTGATTGGAAAACTGACCGAACAAGAATTAGCCGATATTACTTTCGCACAGGAACAGGTACGTAATTTTGCGCAGGCCCAGCGAGATTCCATGCTGGACATTGAAGTTGAGACAATGCCCGGCGTTATTCTTGGCCATAAAAATATACCGGTGCAGTCGGTGGGCTGTTATGTGCCAGGTGGCAAATTTCCAATGGTGGCATCGGCGCACATGTCGGTGGCCACGGCGAGTGTGGCAGGTGTTCCGCGTATTATCGCCATGACACCGCCGTTTAATGGTGAACCCAACCCAGCGGTGATAGCCGCAATGCACATGGGTGGTGCTCATGAAATTTATGTCTTGGGTGGCATTCAGGCAGTCGGCGCTATGGCGATAGGCACTGAATCTATCGAACCTGTGCACATGCTGGTGGGTCCAGGTAATGCGTTTGTCGCAGAAGCGAAACGACAACTGTACGGACGCGTTGGTATCGATTTATTTGCCGGACCAACAGAGACCATGGTCATTGCCGATGACACCGTGGATGCCGAAATGTGTGCAACTGATTTGTTGGGTCAAGCCGAGCATGGTTATAACTCACCAGCTGTGCTCATCACCAATTCGGCAAAACTGGCTAACGAGACACTCGCCGAGATAGATCGATTGCTCGACGTTCTTCCAACTGCCGCAACAGCGCAGGTGAGTTGGAACGACTATGGCGAAGTTATCGTTTGCGATAGCTATGAAGAAATGCTGGATATCGCGAACGAGATTGCATCTGAGCATGTTCAAGTCATGACGGATAGAGACGATTGGTTCCTGGAGCATATGCATTCTTATGGAGCGTTGTTCTTGGGCGCTCGTACTAACGTTGCCAATGGCGATAAAGTCATTGGCACCAACCACACCTTGCCCACTGAGAAAGCTGGTCGCTATACCGGTGGTTTGTGGGTTGGCAAGTTTTTGAAAACGCATTCCTATCAAAAAATACTGACCGATGAAGCGGCGACCAAAATCGGTGAAATCGGTTCTCGCTTGTGCATATTGGAAGGTTTTGTGGGACACGCTGAACAATGCAATGTTCGTGTTCGTCGTTACGGCGGCAGAAATGTACCGTACGGTGAGGCTGCACAACCCTTAACGAAAAATGCATAGGCGGTATGTTCATGGACTTACCTGTCACACCCAGCTTTAAACTAACTGGAAAGCGCGCGCTAGTCACTGGCGCATCCTCCGGTATTGGATTGGGAGCGGCGGTTGCACTGGCAGAAGCCGGTGCTGAAGTTGTTTTGGCGGCCAGAAGAGCCGATAAGCTGGACGACTGTGTTGCAGCATTTCGCGACAAAGGTTTCTCTGCCAGTGGCGTACCGTTAGACATCACTGACATTGAGCGAACGGCTGCGGTTGTGGCTGAACAAACCCCTATCGATATTCTGGTGAACAGTGCTGGATTAGCGCGACATAGCGCAGCGGTTGACACGGTAGAAGCAGACTACGATGAGGTGACCAACCTGAATGTGAAATCAGCCTATTTTTTAACCCAAGCGGTGGCGCGCCAACTCGTTGCTGAGTCTAGAGCAGGTTCGTTAATCAACATTTCTTCGCAAATGGCCCATGTTGGCGGGTTAGACCGTGCGGTGTACTGTGCAACCAAGCATGCGGTAGAAGGGTTTACAAAGTCTATGGCCATTGAGCTTGGTCCGTCGGGTATTCGCGTTAATACGATTTGTCCAACGTTTATCCGTACACCGCTCACCAAGCAAACCTTCGATGATCCGGAAAAAGTTGCGTGGCTGGAGCAAAAAATAAAGCTCGGTAGAGTCGGTGAGGTAGAAGACATTATGGGTGCCGTGGTGTTTCTGGCTTCCGATGCATCAGCATTGGTCACGGGCACATCGTTATTGGTTGATGGTGGTTGGACTGCAGGTTAGGCGTGAAAGAAGCGATAACATCACAGCACGTTGCCAGAAAAGCAGGCGTAAGCCAGTCGGCAGTCAGTCGTGTGTTTTCACCCGGTGCCAGCGCCTCAGCCGAAATGACGGCCAAGGTACAACAGGCTGCCAACGAGCTTGGCTATCGACCGAACATACTCGCCCGTTCACTCATTACGGGTAAATCCAAAATTATCGGTGTGGTGGTTGCGTACCTTGAAAATCAGTTCTATCCGCAGGCGTTAGAGAAACTCTCATTGGCCTTACAACAGCAGGGCTTTCATGTGCTGGTTTTCATGGCAACAATGACCGATGACAACGTCGATCAGCTGCTGGATGAACTGTTGGACTACCAAGTGGAAGGCATCATTATGGCATCTGCATCCATGTCTTCAGATTTAGCCAGACGTTGTCGTAAAAGTGGTGTGCCAGTGGTGCTGTTTAATCGCCGCCAGGATGATGAAACACTTTCCGCTGTTACCTCTAACAATATCCTTGGTGGTCGTAAAGTGGCGCAGTTTCTGATTGCCGGCAACCATCAGCGTATTGCCCATATTGCCGGTTGGGAAGGGGCATCAACCCAACGGGATAGAGAGCTTGGGTTTATCACAGAACTTCAACAACAAGGTGTGCCACTGTTTAATCGCGAAGTTGGTAACTATCATTTTGAATCCGCACAACAGGCAGCGCGTGCGATGTTTGGCCGCGAGAAAACTAACGGCAAACCAATACCGGATGCCGTGTTTGTCGGGAATGATCACATGGCATTAGCCGTCATGGAATGCATTCGCGATGAATTTGGTTTGCGTGTACCCGAAGATGTGTCCATTGTGGGATACGACGATGTCGATCTTGCCAGCTGGCCCAGTTTTTCGCTTACAACGATCAGGCAGCCACTGAATAGAATGGTGTCTGAAACCGTTAACACCCTCGTCAACAATATCAACGATAGTGCATCGGCATCGAGCCGTATTGAGATCGATGGCGATTTGATTATAAGGAACTCCGCAAGAGTGCCTGATGGATGGAACAATGCATAACTTTGACAACCGTTGGAAAGACTTCCCCGACTACATTATCGGTATCACGAAAGAAATCTGGGAAGATCGTGGTATCGGTACACTTAATCATTATTATTCTGACGATATACCGGTTAGGAGCCCGATGGGTGTACAGCGTGGCAATCAAGAAGTTATCGCAAGCACCATGGCCACGGTGCATGAATTCCCCGACCGTGAGCTGCTGGGAGAGGATGTTATATGGTCAGGTACACCAGAAACGCAACTGCTGTCATCGCACAGAATAATCACCACAGGAACTCACACGCAAGACGGCCTGTTTGGTAAAGCCACTGGTAAGCGATTCAAAATTCGCGTGCTTGCCGATTGCGCGGCCAAAGACAATACCATTTTCGATGAATGGCTAATTCGAGACTACGGCGGCCTAGTCCGTCAGTTTGGTTTTCATCCTAAGCCCTTCGCAAAAAAACTTATTAAGCGTGAGGGTGGGCCATCGGCTTGCGCAAAACCGTTCACACCGGACATTGATATTAAGGGCGCGTATACGGGAACCGGTAACGACAACACCTGGGGCGCTCGTTATGCAGCCGTACTGAAGCAGCTGATGGAGAAAGATTTTTCAATCGTTCCAAGTGCCTACGATCGTGCGGTGCAAAGTGAATATGCTGGAGCCGCATCCGGCTTGTCGCATGCAGCGGTTACCCGGTTCTGGCTTGGGTTGCGTTCATCGTTTCCGAATGCAACCTTCAGCATTCAACATCAAATTGGTATGGATGCTGACATGCTGCCACCACGTGCTGCTGTTCGGTGGTCATTGGATGGTATTCATGATGGGTGGGGTGCGTTTGGCGAACCCACTGGTGCAAAAGTTCACGTTATGGGAATTAGTCATGCCGAGTACGGTCCTTTCGGAGAAGAGGGTTATTCCATTCGGCGTGAATGTGCGTTGATTGATGAAGTTGCTATCTGGAAACAGATACTGATGCAAACCGGTACATTTGAATGACACCTCAACAAATGCGGGAACGCATCGTTCGCTATGGTGAATTAAAGCCGTGTAAAACGGCTTTTATCGATGCGCATACACCCGGTTCAGACCAGAAAGAAAACTTTACGATCATTGGCGGTGGCGTATCAGAAAGTCCTGATCAGCATGTCCATATTGCCGAGACACCCGGTTTTAATATTGGCGCTGCAGGCCAACCACCAAAGTGCAGAAACTCATTGCATGTACACACTACAGCGGAAGTGTTTTTCGTGCTTAAAGGTCGTTGGCGTTTCTTTTGGGGCAGACACGGTGATGCAGGTGAGGTAACGCTGGACGAGGGTGACATTATCAATATACCCACTGGTATCTTCAGGGGGTTTGAAAATGTCGGTACCGACTACGGCATGATCATGGCCATCTTGGGTGGTGATGATGCTGGAGGTGGAGTTGATTGGGCGCCACAAGTGATAGAAGAGGCCAGTGCTCATGGTTTGGTGTTAGGCGACAATAAATGCCTGTACGACACTAAGCAAGGCCAGACATTACCCGCGGGTGTAAAACCAATGCCGGTTCTGAGCGATGAAGTGTTGGCCGCTTTTCCTGAGTTTACAGCTGCCCAGATTGTGCCCAACTTTGTTGCGCGTTACAACGACCTTATGGCCTTGTCCGATCAGCAGCCTGTACAGGTTATTGGCGCTAATGCAGTGATACCGGATCGCCCAGGGTTCGATCTGGATTTTATCTCCAGAGAGTCCATCCCGAATCGTTCATATTCGGTGGATAAACACGAAGTGCTTATGGTGATGCGCGGCCATTGGCGACTACGCTGGGACAACGGCCAGAACAACGGCCAGAATAATGGTGAGGCTATTCTTGCACCGGGCGACACGTGCGCTGTTCCACCGGGGTTAAGTCATTCTCTGGAACCATCCATGAGTGGTGAAGCCAGTTTGTTTAGAGTTTATAGTAACGATGACCCGGCTGGTGCGACCCAGTTGCCACCCGAGCTGGCTTAATCAACACGTTACATTGTTAATAAATTTTTTTAATCGTCTTTCATTCCGATAGCAGGGTTTTCCGATGTCAAAAGTTCAAACCACACACGTAGGATCGCTACCACGCACACAAGATGTAGTCGATTTTATATTTGCTCGAGAACATGAGCAGGCGTACGATCAGAACGCGTTCGACCAATGCATGACGCAGGCTTGCTCAGACACCGTTAGAAAACAGGTGGAAGCGGGTGTCGATATAGTGTCAGACGGTGAGACATCTAAAATATCCTATGCAACTTATGTTAAAGACCGGTATACCGGTTTTTCCGGCGATAGCGAAAGAAACGCACCCGGGGACTTGAAACGCTTCCCGGGTTTTTTGAAACGGCTAGCGGACGATGGTGGTACCCCGCAGTATGCACGGCCTAAATGCACTGGAGAAGTAAAATCCAAAGGCCAGGACGAACTTAATAAAGACATTTCGAATTTAACCTCAGCAATGAGCTTACATGGAGCCAAAAGAGGCTTTATGAACGCCGCATCACCCGGTGTTATCTCATTGTTTTTGCAGAATGAATTCTATAAAAATCGAGAATCGTACTTGGAGGCGCTAGCCGATGCAATGCAACAAGAGTACGAAACCATTGTTGCAGCAGGGCTGGATTTGCAACTGGATTGCCCCGATCTGGCATTATCCAGACACATGTTGTTTGAAGACTTAAGCGATGCAGAGTTTGTCAAGGTCGCTGATATGCACGTTGCAGCTCTAAATCACGCGCTGCAAAATATTCCCGAGGAAAAGGTACGCATACATATTTGTTGGGGCAACTACGAAGGGCCACACGTATGCGATATCGATATGAATACGATGTTTAGCACGCTTATGAATGCGAAAGCGCGTTATGTGCTATTCGAAACCTCTAATCCGCGCCATGCCCATGAATGGACCGTGTTCAGAGACAGAGCAACAGAAATACCCGATAGTAAAGTATTGGTTCCGGGTGTATTGGACACCACGACTAATTTTGTTGAACACCCACAGCTGATTGTTCAACGGTTGGAGCGGTTTATCAATATTGTCGGTGAGGACAGAGTGATAGCCGGTTCCGATTGTGGATTTGGAACGTTTGCAGGTTTTGGTTCTGTTGATCCGGATATTGCTTATGCCAAGCTGCGTTCAATGGCAGACGGCGTTGCTTTACTAAAAACATAGTTGCTGCCAGTATTTTTCGGCTCGTAAACGAGAGCTTGCCATGCTCTCAGTGTCATTTAGCCACAGCTGCTGAAAGGCCAACCGAGTTGGCCGATCAACATCGCTTGGTATGCTTAGCAGGGCGCTATGCAAAAAACACGCGCGAAGCCTGTAATTGTCGTCCGCTTTGGGTATTGGCGGTTAGTGTTGCAAGCCTTAGTGGTTTGCGGCTATTAACCGCAGCGGTTTCAGATGAATCTATCGTTTTACTAATCGGCAGCAATCTGCTGCCACCTGCACCAATAGCGTATGCGCTTCCCAATAATGCATGGTTCAAATGGTAGGTTGTATCACCAACATGAACTACGCCTGGATTAATTTGCCTTAAAATAGTCAACCTGTCAGTCGCGTTAGTCACGCGCATATGTGGCTCGTCCCCGAGCTCTAGTCGTATTTCAAGCCCTGCATCGTTGATTATGTTTTTTGCGTTCTCCTGCGTTCCTTTATCGCTGGCAAAGCTCACACCGGACATGGCTGTTAGTGGAACGAACGGCGCAGCCGCTATTGCCGTTATGGATTTCAACGAGCGTCTTTTACTGCTATCAATCATGTGATCTGTCTCTTTGCTTATCTAAGAAACTAGATGATATGCCCGGTTCGCGATTGCTCAAGCATATCGACACAGGATGTCACATTCGCCAACGTCTCTTACAAGACTAAGCTTGATCTACTTCTACTTTATTGGAAATTTCGTAACCTATTGTTTTTGCAGGGGGAATATGCCTGTTGTATGGCATGAGTTCTGCTTTGCTTAGCCTTTGTAATCGGTCATTTCCTGAAGAGATGTCTGGGTTGCAGTCAGACATCTTGTGACAAGGCAACACGTGCAGGACTAGTGCGTTGCTTTACTACCGGTTTAATTGTTCTTTATGGATTCGCTAATGCCCCAGTCACGCAAGGCACTCTTTTTCGCGTTGTTTTTCCTATCCGGCTTTTCAGGATTAATTTATCAATCGATTTGGAGCCACTACCTTAAGTTGTTTCTCGGCCATGCCGCCTACGCACAAACGCTCGTGCTGGCGATTTTCATGGGAGGGATGGCGCTGGGTAGTTTAGCCAGTGGCTTCTTTTTACACCGTTGGCGTCGGTTGCTGATTGGCTATGCCGTGGTTGAGGCGATTATAGGTATATTGGCGGTTGTGTTCCACAGCGTGTTTACCACCGTTACCGATCTAACATTCAGCCAGTTGATTTCTGGTTTAGGACACACGCCAATTGCCGTTGTGGCCATTAAGTGGGGTGTGGCATCGCTGCTAATTTTTCCTCAGTCCGTCTTGCTCGGAATGACATTTCCGCTCATGGTCGGTGGGATACTTCGCCATTTTCCGGAACGTCCGGGATACACCTTATCCATGTTGTATTTTACAAACAGCTTCGGCGCCGTTTTTGGTGTACTGGCAAGCTCGTTTGTTTTTATTGGCTGGGTCGGTTTACCCGGTACCATGCTTACCGCCGGATTACTCAATCTTGTGCTGGCGTTACTGGTTTGGTCGCTGTGTAAAAATTACATCGATCCAAAGGAAGTGATTGAACCCAAGGTTGTGGAAAACACGAAAACTTCCACACAGCCTGCAGTCTTGCCGGGCATTCTACTTTTTATCGCCTTTATGACGGGTCTGTCTTCGTTCATGTATGAAATTGGATGGATTCGGATGCTGGTACTGGTGTTGGGTGGTTCAACGCATTCCTTTGAATTAATGCTGGCCTCTTTTATTCTTGGTATCGCGTTAGGCGGGTTATGGATAAGAAATAGAATTGATACGTTCGAGAATTCGCGTGTTTTTCTAGGCTATGTTCAGGTCGCCATGGCCTTGGCAGCCGTGCTTTCATTGTGGCTATACCATTTTAGCTTCGACTGGATGGCATTTCTCATGGATTCATTCGTGCGCAAGGAGAGCACGTATGGCGTGCATTTAATCTTTAGTGGTTTAATCGCCATGGCGATTATGTTACCGGCTACTTTTTGTGCTGGTATGACATTGCCCCTTATAACCAGACTCATACTCAAGACCAGTAAAAGAGAAAAAGGCGTTGGGTATGTCTATTCCGCAAACACGCTCGGTGCGATTATAGGCATATTCTTGTCGGTGCATGTGATTCTACCTATGCTCGGTTTGAAAAGTCTGATTGTATTGGGCGCCGTTACTGATATTGGGCTTGGGTTGTACTTACTCGGTTTTATCCCATCAAAGTTACCAACACTGCCCAAGCGTAGGTACGCTTTTTCCACCATTTCATTGTTTCTATTTACCGTTGCTGCATTGCTGGTACAACTTGACGTTAATCGGTTGTCTTCTGGCGTTTATCGTGCGGGTAATACGGTCGCTGTCACTGAGACCATCTATCATAGTGATGGGAAAACCAGTACCGTGACTGTTGGTGATGCCAGAGATTCAGGTTTGCGCGTTATTAAAAACAACGGCAAGACAGACGCTAGCATTAATATGAATCCTGATGAGCCAAGATCAGGTGATGAATCAACGCAGATTCTTATTTCAGCGTATCCGCTATTTCAAAAACCAGATGCAAAGGAAGCTGCGATCATCGGCATGGGTTCAGGTATGTCTACACATACACTGTTAACCAGCTCCATAATTGAAAGTGTTGACACCATAGAGATGGAAGCGAAGGTATTGGAAGGCGCGAAGCTATTCCAACCAATGAATAGCAAGGCCTATGACGATCCGCGCAGCCATTTGCACGTAGAAGATGCCAAAACGTTTTTCTCTTCGCACGGTAAAGAGTACGACATTATCATTTCAGAGCCACCTAACCCGTGGGTTAGTGGTGTGTCTACTTTGTTTTCTCAGGAATTTTATAGCCGAATTAAACGACACTTGAAAGCAGACGGGTTATTCGCACAGTGGATACATCTGTACGAAATCGATATGGATTTGGTTGGTACCGTATTTAATGCGCTGGATGCAGAATTTGAAGACTACGTTGTATACCGCACCAGTGAAGCCGATATTGTGATTCTCGCAAGCCCGAATGGTGCGCTCAAGCCGCTTGATAAGAAAGCGTTTGAGATGGAAGAATTAACCGCGTTACT
>CAKZUP010000010.1 GCA_937922945.1 uncultured Granulosicoccaceae bacterium | reverse complement strand
CGTAAGTTCGATCCTGAAACCGCATTCAGAACCACCGGCAAGAAACTCGGCTTTTTTATTGCTGGGGCCTTGGTCGCCATGTCGGTATACCATTTTTACGCATCCGGCTTCGGTTTGATTCGCGAGATTCTGCATCGTGGTATCCATATTTCGTTCGTGCTTGGTTTGGTGTTCTTACTCTTTGGTGTTCGCCGAACCCATTCCGGGTTAGCACCACGCGCATGGTATCGCTTTGAAGGCGTGCCACTCATTGATATGCTTTTCGCAGTTTTGGCCGTTGGTGCGGCCATGTATTTACCTTTGCTCCCACCCGAAGCTTTGGCGCAAAGAGTCGGCAACCCATCTCCTATCGATATTTTTATGGGCACGGCTTTGCTGTTATTAACGCTGGAAGCCACACGCAGAAGCGTCGGTCCAACACTGCCTATTATTGGCATCCTGTTTATCGCGTTTGCTTATTTTGGCCAAGTCATGCCAGGGGCGCTAAAACATGGTGGCTCTTCGTGGCTTGGCATTATTAATCACCTTTACATGACTAACCAAGGCATTTACGGTATCGCTATTGGAGTAATGGCCCAATACGTCTTCCTGTTTATTCTCTTCGGCGTATTGGCCACACGCATAGGTCTAGGGCAACTCTTTATCGACTTCGCCATGGTTATTGCCGGCCGCTATTCAGGTGGGCCAGCAAAAGTGGCCATTTTCTCCTCGGCGTTTATGGGAACCATCTCAGGTTCATCCATCGCCAACACCGTAACCACGGGTGCGCTAACCATACCTGCAATGAAAAGAGTGGGTTACCCCCCGCATTTTTCAGGAGCAGTTGAAGCCACTGCCTCCACTGGTGGTCAAATTACGCCACCGATAATGGGTGCTGCGGCATTTATCATGGTGGAGTATTTAGAAATACCACTTAAAGATGTACTCGCTGCCGCGTTGTTTCCGGCATTGCTGCACTACTTTGGTATTTTCATCATGGTACATCTGGAAGCGAAGAAATTAGGCTTACGCGGCTTACGAGCAGAAGAACTTCCGAAAATGGGCGTGGTGCTCAAAGATCATTGGTTAAGCTTAATACCACTCATTATCCTTGTTTACCTTATTCTATCCGGCAGAACACCAGACTTCGCAGCAGTCTATGGCATTATCGCCTGCGTGGTCGTTGGATTCTTGAACCCGACCCACCGCTTAAGCATCAAAGATTTATGGGACAGCCTGGCCGCAGGCGCGAAAAACACCCTTGCTGTTGGCGCCGCTGCTGCAACGGTGGGCGTTGTGGTTGGTGTTGTCACGCTCACCGGTGTTGGTTTCAGGCTCGGATTCGTTGTTATACAAACAGCCACCGACATCGGAACCATGCTTAGCTCATTGCCCGTGCTTAGCTATTTTTCGGTTACACAATGGGCACTGTTCACATCACTCATTCTTATTGCCATCGCCTGTATCATTATGGGCGCAGGTATACCAACAACCGCTACGTATATCATCCTTGTTGCAGTTGCTGCGCCAGCACTTGCACAACTTCAGGTAGAGCCGCTCGTAGCGCACT
Source organism: uncultured Granulosicoccaceae bacterium (assembly GCA_937922945.1). Lineage (GTDB taxonomy): Bacteria > Pseudomonadota > Gammaproteobacteria > Granulosicoccales > Granulosicoccaceae > Granulosicoccus. The sequence continues at coordinate 39,064 of CAKZUP010000010.1, read as the reverse complement.
TTTTTGTCTTTTACTATGGCGTCTTGGCGGATATCACGCCACCAGTTGCCTTAGCCGCGTATGCGGCTGCTGGTATTGCCGGCTCTAATCCGTTTAAAACCGGAAACACCGCCTTTCGATTGGGAATCGCAAAAGCACTGGTCCCCTTTGTCTTTGTTTATTCTCCAGCGCTATTACTCGTGGCTAACGGGTTTACCTGGTGGGCCTTCACGGTTACCCTGGCTGGTGCCATGATGGGAATAGCATCATTAGGTATTGCGTTCTCCGGCTATTGTCTGGCCACACTCAATACGTGGGAACGGTGGTGGGTCGCGTTGGTATCGTTTCTTTTTATCGCACCGGGATTGGCAACGATGGGCGTGGGTATAGTATTAATGCTACCGATAGCGATAAGCCAGCTAAAGCGACGCAACCGAGCTACGCCGGTAGCATAATGACCTCCTGCCCTCACCGGTACGTTTGTGGCTCATTGGCAAGCTTCGTGGCTAACTTAGTGGATAACCTTAGTGGCTAACATTAGTGAATAATCACGCCAACTGATGACGGATCGCCACCTATAGGTCCCTCAGCTATAAGGCCCTCAACTATAAGGCCCTCAGCTATACGCAGCTAATTCAGCATGCCCTCGTGACGAATGAAGTCAGCAATCGCGCTCACACCATCACCGTGCTTAATGCTCGTGAATAAAAATCTCTTGCCCTCACGCATTCGTTGCGCATCGGTTTCCATTACGTCCAAAGATACTTCAACGTGCGGTGCCAAGTCTGTTTTATTGATAATCAACAAATCAGATCGGGTAATACCCGGCCCACCCTTACGCGGTATCTCTTCACCTTGCGCCACATCAATTACATACAGCGTAAGATCAGCAAGTTCGGGGCTGAAGGTAGCAGCCAGATTATCGCCGCCACTTTCAATAAACACGATATCCAGTTCCGGGAATTTCTGCGTCAGTTCGTCGATGGCAGCAAGGTTCATGGATGCATCTTCGCGAATGGCGGTATGAGGACAGCCACCAGTCTCAACACCAACAATGCGCTCTGATGTCAGGGCTTGACTACGAACCAGCGCATCTGCATCTTCACGCGTGTAAATATCATTGGTTACTACAGCGATGTCAAAGTCGCTACGCATGTGCTTACACAGCGCATCGAGAATAGACGTTTTTCCTGAACCGACAGGACCACCCAGCCCAACTCGCAACGGATTTGAAGCAGATCTACGTTCGCTAATAGTCATAGCCAATATTCACAATGGTTAGGATCGGTAAATACGCGAGTATTGTACTTCATGGTTACAACTCGCCATGGAAACAGATGGTACGGAAAATCCGATGGCGTCGTCAGCAACATCGAGTGATGTTTCAACCGCTTTTTGCAGCGCTGGCAGTTTGGTGTGTAATAAAACCTGGCCGTCAGACTGACCCAGCGGAATGATTTTCACGCCATTCACTATAGCGGCATCGAGCCAGTTATAGGCAAACGTATATAACAAAGGCAACTCATCTATCTCCCATCGAACAGACGCCCAAGCCATTGCTGCAAACGGTGTCTGTTGCAAACTATCCTTATAGAGAGCTATCTTCGCATCTGGTCGATCATCTGGCAGGGCCTCCAAAACGCGCAAAAAAGCTTGCGCGCGAGCACGCTCTTCCGCTCGCAATTCAGCTGTATCGCGTAACGCAACCGCAACGTGGCTCCAATAGCTAATGCGCTGAACGTCATCATTTAAAAAAGCTTGGTAGAGATTGCGCAGAAGCGGCAGATCTTGCTGTGCCAGAGAACCTTTAATGAGCTCGTTAAGCCATTGATCGAGGTCTTCCCGATTTACGACCCAGCCTTGTTTTACCGCCCATTCAAGCCCTTGTGAATAGCTATACGAACCCACTGGCAACACCGGGCTAAGCAGCTGCATTAAGCGAAGTTGGGCTAGCATGAGTTAGTCCTTTCTGCCTTTGATCTTTAATTTTCGCATGCTACTGGTCGTGATGATGATGATGATCGTGATGCGAGTGCCCACTTGCATAGGCACCATTTTCCGGATCGAAAGCACGCTTTTCAAAACTAACCGTTAAGCCCAAACCAACGAGCATTTCATCGAGTACATGATCGTGCAGATAAACCAACTCATGATTGCCAATTTGCACTTGAGTATGTCGATTTCCAACGTGGTAACAGGCGCGAGCAAATAAGTGACTATCTTCGGTTGCGGCAACAGAAACGGCTTCGGGTGCTGCAATGACTTTTAATATAGAACCACTCTCACTTGCGAGTAATGCGCCATCGGACAATACGGCACCGCGCTCAATATCGATTCCGGCATCAAGATTAGCATCGTCCAGACTAATTCTTAATCGCCCACGCACTCGTTTGTCGAATGCCAGAGCAACGGTGTGGTCGGGAACCATATTTCCCTGCACTTGTTTGTTGAATAACAGCATAGTCAGAACAATTGATACAGTTGGGCCAAGGGTAATACCGACGCAGGTTCGCAGGTTAACGATTCACCGTCGGCGATAACTTCATAAGTTTGTGGATCGACACTGATGTCAGGCTGCCAATCGTTATGAATCATGTCGGCCTTACTGATATTTCTGCAGTTACTGACAGCCGCTGTCAGGTTTTTCAAACCCAGCGTTTCCGCAATACCGTTTTGATGCGCATGTTGTGACATAAACGTCATGGATGTTGCGTTGCGTGCTGCACCATATGCGCCGAACATAGGCCGGTAGTGCACTGGTTGCGGTGTTGGAATCGATGCATTAGGGTCGCCCATTGGGGCGCTAGAGATCATTCCACCTTTAATAATCAACGCCGGCTTCGCACCGAAGAATGCAGGCTTCCATAAAACCAGATCGGCAAGTTTACCCACCTCTACCGAACCAACCTCATGCGCAATACCATGGGTAATGGCAGGATTAATAGTGTACTTGGCTATGTAGCGTTTAACCCGCATGTTATCCGTATCGGCTTTGTCGCCTGTAAGGCTTCCGCGTTGCTGCCGCATTTTATGTGCTGTCTGCCAGGTTCGGCATATCACTTCACCCACGCGTCCCATGGCTTGAGAGTCAGATGCAATCATTGAAAATGCTCCAAGATCTTGCAGGATATCTTCCGCTGCTATGGTTTCACGTCGTATGCGCGATTCAGCGAATGCCACATCTTCAGCAATGGATGGGTCGAGGTGGTGGCACACCATTAACATATCCAGATGCTCATCGATGGTATTAACGGTATAGGGTCGTGTTGGATTAGTCGATGATGGCAACACGTTGGATTGTCCACACGCCTTGATAATATCAGGCGCGTGTCCACCGCCCGCCCCTTCGGTGTGGTAGGTGTGAATAGTTCGGCCTTTCATCGCAGCCAACGTGTGTTCTACAAATCCGGATTCGTTCAGTGTGTCGGTATGAATGGCAACCTGTATATCCATATCATCAGCCACACCCAGACAACAATCGATTGTTGCAGGTGTCGTACCCCAGTCTTCATGGAGCTTCAGACCTATGGCACCAGCCGCAACCTGCTCCTGCAAAGGTTCGGGTTTGCTGGCATTACCTTTACCGAGTAACCCTAGATTCATAGAAAATTCATCTGCCGCCTGCAGCATACGATGTATATACCACGGACCCGGTGTTGCGGTAGTTGCGTTGGTACCGGTTGCCGGGCCAGTACCGCCACCTAGCATGGTAGTAATACCAGAACACATCGCCTCTTCAATCTGTTGCGGACAAATCATGTGAATGTGTGCATCGATACCGCCAGCGGTGATGATCATGCCTTCACCGGCGATAATCTCAGTGCCAGCACCTATCGGTATGGTTATAGCCGGTTGAATGTCCGGGTTGCCTGCTTTACCAATGCCCTGTATGCGCCCTGATTTAATACCGATATCGGCTTTGACTATGCCCCAATAATCAATAATTAATGTGTTGGTTATTACCGTATCTGCAATGTGCTCAGACGTTAGCTGGCTCTGACCCATGCCATCGCGAATAACCTTTCCGCCACCAAACTTAACCTCTTCGCCATAGACAGTGTGATCGTCTTCAACCTCCACCCACAAATCGGTATCGGCCAATCGAACTCGATCACCGGTGGTGGGCCCGTACATCTCTGCATACGCTTTTCTGGATATCGATGTCATTGAAGCTTTCCTAAAGTGAGCCCATAATGGCCTGGTTAAAGCCGAATACCTTTCGCTTACCAGACAATGCAACCAAATCAACAGTGCGTTCCTGACCTGGCTCGAAACGAACGGCTGTGCCAGCCGCGATATTCAACCGGAAACCACGGGTTTTTTCGCGATCAAAGTTCAACGCAGGATTAACTTCATAGAAGTGATAGTGTGAACCTATTTGAATGGGTCGATCTCCTTCGTTGGAAACTGTCACCGATACCACATTGCGGGATTCGTTCAGATTAATATCGCCTTCATTAACCACGACTTCACCGGGTTTAAGCTGCGATTCCCCGGTAGCGCCACGGGCGGGCTGTATCGGTTCGTGGACCGTGACAAGCTTGGTTCCATCCGGAAAAGTGGCTTCCACTTGAACATCGTGAATGAGTTCAGAAACACCGTCCATAACCTGATCTGTAGTAAGAAGATCGCGCCCTTTACTCATTAAGGCAGACACTGTATCGCCATCGCGTGCACCTTCAATAATATGCATGCTGATAAACGCAACTGCTTCCGGGTAGTTCAGTTTCAGCCCTCTTTCGAGTCGCCGCTCTGCCAATAGGGCTGCCGTAAACAAAAGAAGTTTGTCTTTTTCTCTTGGGTTCAGTTCCACATTAATTGCCTCATTGGTAATTGCGTTATTGGTTTATTGCTAAGCGCGAAATAGGTAGCTGACTATCCATGCCACTGGATTGTGTATACCGCGTATAAGAATGCCTCGTTTTATCCAGCTAGCAAGCATTTACGTTGCCCAAATACGGGGTGTACAGGGCTTTTGCTGATTCAAATAGTAACGCAAATCAGACCACACATTCGTGAAGCCGGCTTTTGCCTGCTGCGCACTGTTGCCAACATAACGTACGACCAGCAGCGAATCGACCAGGGTCACAAAAAATTCTGGTAGTGCATTTAGTGTGCGCCTTGCCCGATCACACGTATCTTTTGTCATGTTGTTTAATAACAAAGTACCAGCAACCGCAGAACCGCGTAATACGGTACGTTGTGACACATCGAATTCGTCATTGATGATTAATCGGTCCATAAACAAGGGCAACCCATCGACCAACACGTTCAATTGATTACACACCGAGCCAGTGACGAAAACCTCATCTCCCGCTGGCCTGCCAAAACATTGGATATCCCAACACGCCAGAGCAGAACCGTTAGTGATGTTGATTGTTGTCGATAAATCAGCCAAAGCGCCATTGAAAAAAATGTTCTCCTGCGGAAACCATTCAAGTGAACCACCCTGCACTTCCAGTGATTGTTTTACCTTAGATGTTAACCCGCTGGATCGATAGAACTTTGTCGCGCCAGGCGTCGTCACTAGTCCAGCCGCACCAATTTCAGCAATAGCTTGAATGTTGAGTTCATCCCCACCAACAACACCGCCAGGCGGGTGCAATAGGTAAACGTGCGCAACACGCTCTTCTGGGTAAAACGGTCGCTGAATCGTTAATGGGCCTGTGTGCCGTCGTCTGACAATAGGCCGATGAGCCCCTGCCTCAAAACACAGTGACAGTGATGCCGTCCAACCCGTATTTGGTTGGATGGGCTTTATTGCTGCCGAAACCTTCTTGGCAGCTATCTTCTTTGTAGCTACCTTCTTTACCGGTTTAGTGCCAGCCGCTGCACTCATCGATTATGGCGTTGGCCACGATTTTTGAATAGCTGACGGTATACCAACCATGCTGTGCCACTGAGCAAACTCAGGATAATAAATGATTCAAACCCTGTGGGTATTGATGTTTCATGATGGGCATAAGCCGGAAACGCCAACAGTGAAACAGACACAATTGTGATAAATGATTCAAGCGCTCGTTTTATTCCAATCATTTCGATTTCCTTTAAACCGTTAGGTACGTTTTAATTATACTATCGTCAAGCTCACTCATGTCGCCCTTTACCATCAGGCGACCACGATCCAAAATCACATACTGATCTCCAACACCGCGTGCAAATGCCAATTTCTGTTCCACCAGAACAATGGTCATGTTTTTTTCCCGAACCAGCGTTTTAATCACCTCACCGATTTGTTGAACAATCGTTGGCTGAATCCCCTCTGCCGGTTCATCCATAATAAGCACAGTTGGGTCGAGCACGAGCGCTCTGGCAATGGCCAATTGCTGTTGCTGTCCTCCAGATAAGTCACCGCCACGACGACGGCTCATTTCAGACAACACGGGGAAAAGCTCGTAGACAAAATCCGGCACCTTATTATGCTTGGTTCGACTCGCAAAAAAACCTGTGCGAATATTCTCCTCAACGCTTAACTGCGAGAAAATCTGTCGCCCTTGAGGAATATAAGCAATACCCATAGGCGCACGGCGCTCTGCTGATAACGCTGCTATGTTCTGTCCATCGAAATGAATATCTCCTGTAACATTCGGCGCTAAACCCATGATGCTCTGCATTAAGGTGGTTTTACCGACACCGTTCCTACCCAGAATGCACGTGCATTGATTCTTTTGTATATCAACGTCGATATCCCAAAGCGTATGGCTTTGACCAAAATATTGATTAAGCGCTCGAATACTAATCATGCTTGTCATTGGAGTACTCATTCACCGAGATAAACGCGACGGACGTCTTCGTTGTTCTGAATGTCTTCCATAGAACCTTCTGCCAGAACGGTTCCCTGGTTAAGCACCGTGACTCTACCAGCGATTGATCGAACGAATTCCATATCGTGTTCCACCACCACGATGGTGTGTTTACCGGCAAGGCTCAACAGCAGCTCGCCAGTCTTTTCCATTTCCTGATGGGTCATACCAGCAACAGGCTCATCGATAAGCAACAATAGCGGTCGTTGCATTAACAACATGCCTATTTCCAGCCATTGTTTTTGCCCATGAGACAAACTACCTGCCGGATCCTGCAACTTCTCGACTAAACCAATGACATTGGCGGTATGTTCTATTTGATCAACTTGGGTTGAATTCAGTTTACAGCGCAATGTCCACCACACAGACTTAAAGTCGGCCATCGCGAGCTCAAGATTCATAAAAACACTTAAATTCTCAAATACGGTTGGCTTCTGGAATTTTCGACCAATACCCGCTATGGCAATTTCAGATTCGTTTAAATCCAGCAAGTCGATATTCTTCCCGAATATAACCTCACCTTTATCCGGCCTGGTTTTACCGGTGATGATATCCATCATCGTGGTTTTACCCGCACCATTAGCGCCAATCAAACAGCGCAATTCGCCTTTGTCAACGTAAAAATTTAAGTCGTTAATCGCTTTGAAGCCATCAAACGCGACGCTGACATCTTCCATATACAACAACGTGCCATGCGTAGGATCCAGTCGATCACTTATTGGTGGTGTTAGAAAGTCGAAGACTTTGTCGCGTCGAAAAAAGCCACGCTGCTTAACCGAGTTCATACCGACCTCTTGCTAAAGATACCCATCACACCATTAGGCAAATACAACGTGGAGAAAACAAACAACGCTCCTAAAGCAAACAACCAGTACTCTGGCAGCGCAAGCGTGAACCAACTCTTTGCATAATTCACGATGAGCGCACCAATAATCGGTCCGTATAGCGTGCCTCGACCACCCAGCGCTACCCACACAACCACCTCAATAGAACCCAACGGCGCCATCTGACTTGGGTTGATAATACCGGCTTGCGGTACATATAGCGCACCAGCAATACCCGCTAAAATTGCGGAGAATGTAAACAGCCAGAGTTTGTAACTTTCTACATTGAAGCCGATAAAACGGGTTCGAGATTCAGCATCGCGAATGGCCTGTGCAACCTTGCCTGCACGCGATCGAACAATGCGCTGGCAAACCATGTAGCCCAGCAACAAGGCGACACCAGAGGCCACGAACAAGCCATTACGGGTTGTACTCTCTTGTAAAGAGAAGCCCAGAATATCCTTAAAATCCGTTAAACCATTGTTACCACCAAAACCCATCTCGTTACGAAAGAATGCCAGCATTAAGGCGAAGGTCATGGCCTGAGTAATAATGGAAAGATACACACCATTTACCCTGCTTCGGAAGGCGAACCAACCGAATACAAAGGCGAGTAGACCGGGGGCAAGCATGATAAATAACACAGCGACCGGAAAGTGCTCGGTGCCGGTCCAGAACCAGGGTATTTCCTGCCAATTCAGAAAAACCATAAAGTCTGGAAGTTCCGCGTTCCCGTAAACGCCACGATCGCCAATTTGTCGCACCAGGTACATACCCATCGCATAACCACCCAAAGCGAAAAACGCTCCATGGCCAAGGCTTAAGATACCCAAATAGCCCCAGACTAAATCGACGGATAGCGCAAGCAATGCGAAACACAAATACTTGCCAATGATCGTCACATTATAAGTATCGATGTACAACGGGTGTTCAGGTGACAACCCTAAATTCGACAATGGCACCAACACCGTTAAAAAAATAAGGGAAATCAGAACCAGTCTGTCTATCAACGGATACGTTGGCATGCTAGTTCTCCACCGCTCGACCACGCTGTGGAAATAAACCACTTGGACGTTTCTGTATAAATAGAATAATGAATACAAGCAAAATTATTTTGGCCAGCACCGCCCCTATCCAAGGCTCCAACAACTTGTTGCCTATTCCAAGAGACATACCAGCTACCAATGTACCCCACAAATTTCCAACCCCGCCAAACACAACCACAATGAACGAATCAATGATGTAGGTCTGTCCAAGATTAGGTCCAACGTTACCCAGTTGGCTCAACGCCACACCCGCGATACCAGCGACACCTGAACCAAGGCCAAACGTCATGGCATCGACCCGAGCTGAACGGATTCCCATAGCGCGAGCCATTTGCCGATTCTGAGCAACCGCTCGCATTTGCAAACCGAACCCCGTACGAGTAAATACCAGAAGCAAAATCGCGAACACCAACAGACAAAAACCAATAATCACCATGCGATTCAGCGTTAGTGACAGTGCAGGATTGACCATCCACGAGCCTGTCATCCAGGACGGATTGATTACCGCAACGTTTTGAGACGATACAAATGTGCGTACCGTTTGTTGCAGTATCAAACTAATTCCAAAGGTCGCGAGAAGCGTTTCCAAAGTACGACCGTAGAGGTGCCGGATAACCGTTCTCTCAATGAGCACCCCAACACTTCCAGAGACAATAAATGCTGCAGGCACGGCGATTAACAAAGAATAATCAATTGCGTTAGGAAACAACTGTTGAACAAAGTATGTGGTGTAAGCCCCAAGCATGATCAGTTCACCATGCGCCATATTGATTACACCCATCACGCCAAAGGTTATCGCCAAACCGATTGCAGCAACAACCAATACAGAACCCAAGCTCACGCCAAAGAACAATGTTTCGATATGAGCGTACCAACGCTTGCTCGACTCGGCCTTGGCTAGTAAGTCTGCAGCTCTAACGGCAACAAGTTCGTTGTCTGAGCTGACAGAGAGACGTCGCAGTGAGTTAATGACATCATTATCCAACCGACCACTTACAAAACTGAAGGCATCAGCCTGCTGCGCTTCTGTGCCGTTTTCCAGGTCGTGAATGGAAATGAGTAATCCCATTTTGTCACGCACTTGCTCACTGGATTCCTGTGGCTCAAGTTCTCGGATACGTTCAACCGTAGTACTGTCGACACTCCCGATTAGGGCGTTTACCGCTTTCAAGCGTTCATCGACATCATCGCTTGACAATGCAAAAGTCCCCATAAGCGAACGCAAATAACTTCGCATCCGGTTATCAATCCTTATTTTCCGAAGTGCGCGTTTTTTCTCTACGCCCATATCGGTGCCATCACTTGCTTTAGCCACAGCGTATTCCTTGCCCTGCTTGGTGGCGATAACCATGTCATCCGTACTTTTCAATTGGTACAGGTCGCCATCGATCATGGCTTGCAACCAAACGGCTTTGCGAGAAGCGGGAGATGAGGCGATAGTATCAATCGCGTGCAACCGTTGAGGGGCTGACTTACTGGTTAAATCCGGTGCTAATGCCTGAATAAGTTCGTTATCATCGGCCGCAACCACTGCAAATGACAGTAGAGCCAAGAAACTAGCAAGTAATATTTTCATGTGTACCCAATCATGTGTACCGAACGGCCGAAAGGTTGCCGCCTCCAAGAAGCGGCAACCTTTGCCTGACAAATCAGGGAATGAGAATGCTTAGAGGTTTTGCCCGGAACACACACCCTTAGTGACGTTATAATTTCCACACGCTAAAGGTGCACGCCAATCTGAGATGATCTGTTTTGATTCTGGCAGAAAGTCGGACCATGCATCCCCTGCTACCAAACCACTGGTTTCCCAAACAATATCGAACTGACCGTCATCCTGAATTTCGCCAATCAGAACCGGCTTGGTGATATGGTGATTCGGCATCATTGTGGAATAACCACCCGACAAATTAGGCACAGAAATGCCGATGATGGCTTCTTCCACTGCATCTGTATCAGTAGAACCAGCTTTTTCGACGGCCTTTACCCACATGTTGAATCCGATGTAGTGAGCTTCCATTGGGTCGTTGGTGACCCGCTCATCGCTACCAATGAAGGCTTGCCATGCATCAATGAATTCATCGTTTGCATCGCTTTCAACACTCATAAAATAGTTCCAGGCTGCAAGATGACCAACCAACGGCGTGGTATCGAAACCTGACAGTTCTTCTTCACCAACAGAAAATGCGATGACCGGAATATCCTCAGCAGAAACACCTTGATTAGCCAGTTCCTTATAAAATGGCACATTAGCATCACCGTTCACCGTGGATACCACCGCGGTTTTCTTACCAGCACTACCAAATTGCTTGATTTCTGCAACGATACTTTGCCAATCACTGTGACCAAATGGCGTGTAGTTGATCATGATGTCTTCAGCCGGAACGCCTTTATCCAGCAGGTAGGCTTCCAGAATCTTATTAGTTGTTCGAGGATAGACGTAATCGGTTCCAGCCAATACCCAACGGGTAGCACCCACATCGTTCATTAGATAATCCACAGCAGGTATCGCCTGCTGATTGGGCGCCGCACCGGTGTAGAACACATTCTTGGATGATTCTTCGCCTTCATACTGAACTGGGTAAAACATCAACCCATTGAGCTCTTCAATAACAGGCAAAACAGACTTTCGGGAAACGGATGTCCACGCACCGAAGATGGCAGAGACTTTTTCTTTCTCAATAAGCTCTCGCGCTTTTTCTGCAAACAGTGGCCAGTCAGATGCTGGGTCAACGACCACAGCTTCCAACTCTTTACCCAACAAACCACCTTTCTTGTTCTGCTCATCGATCAGCATGAGCATGGTGTCTTTTAGGGTTGTTTCACTGATGGCCATCGTCCCTGACAATGAATGCAGTACACCAACCTTAATCGTGTCTGCTGCTGATACAGCCGTAGTCGCAGCCATTGTTGCCACGGATAGTACGAATGCACTAACCGTTTTCTTCACGTGATATTTACTCAACGTTCTCTCCACATTTTAGGAATGCTATTACTTGCCTGATCAGCTTGTGTCAGACGCTGTGGGAAAACTACCGATTGTCGAGTTCTCTGTATTCTGCTTATTTTGCATTGGGGTGCTGCAAAAAAAGCATCACCCATGAAATATGGCCGTACAAAGTCGATTGAGCTGCGCCTAGAATAATCGCCCTTGAGCGGGCCCACTGCTCTGGCCGGGTTCGCTCCATTGGAATTCAGATAAGGCGATTTTGTCTTTCGCGAATAGCACCCCCTCTGCGATAAGGTGTTGTTTTTGCTTCGCCGCCTGTGGATGGCTCACCTTTCCCTGTGAGTTAACAACGCGATGCCACGGAACACTTTCGTTGCATGCTGCCATCGCCAAACCGACCCAACGGGACCCGCACAATTGGTATTCCTCTGCACTAACACCGTCCGGCTGAGAGATCATTTGCGCAATCTGTCCGTATGTGGCGACCTTACCGTAAGGGATTGTCTGCACAAGCGCCCACACCTGCGCGTAATACATCTGCTTATTGGGTGGAGGTACATAATTCATAAGAGCAGATTTTTCTTAGATTATTCGATTGAGCGGATGTGTCTTGAACAGATGAATGTACAGAGCAAAGTCGGCCGCTCACCTCAATTGACAGTTCGATTCAGGCTCGTCTAAACCCAGTGTGTCGACATAATGCTTCGGATGCAAAAATTTGGGCATCGGCGCAACGGCAATAACAGCATCTGCAGTTGCCATTAAAATGGGTTGTCGCAATTGATTGTTCCACTGACGAATAGAACCGCGAGTGCCCTTATAGAGATCCACTTGCGATGCTGGATTATTCAGTATTGCATTTAAATTGAATTCAGCAGCTTCATTGCTGGTATTGATACTGTTGCTAACCAGCTTCACAGCACTCCACGCCGCGAACTCTGCATCTGTCATGGCAACTTGTGAACCTAGCGGCTCATCTATTTTAAAAGATCGATAACGCTCGTTGAGTTGAGGCGCACCATACCGCTCCAATGCGAAATGCCAACTAGCAGGTGTTAACCCCACATCACCGACCACGGGTCTGGCGCTTCGCGTACTGTACTGCAAATAACGTCCGTAATCTTTTTGTGAATCAATGACGGCAACCACATCGTAAGAGACACCGCCGGTTAGAAATCCGGGCCTGTTTTTATCTCTGTCATCTGGATGATGCGATAACGTAAACGTGCGCACATCGACAATATTGGCACCGAATTTCTTCAGGCTTGCAATCATCGCTTGAGCGCGTTCACTATCTCTTTGCGAGGGCCCCTGCACCACAAGTACTTTACGCCAACCGCGATGAATCAGAAACTGGCCCAACGCATCAAAGTACATACGATCAGATGGAATAGTATGAAACAGATGCTGCAAACAAAGCGATTCGCGAAGATAAACCTCACTGTGCCGAACATTAAACGCCGCAATGCTCATCTCGTTTGTCAGCTTAGCCACTCTCTCCATATCGGTAAGTGGTAAATCCAGAATGACAAACCCTGGCAACGAAACGGTATTTAGTTGTGCTGCTATATCGGAGGTAAAATCGAGTTCAAGTTGCCGAACACGAGCTTGCACCCCTGCTTTTTCAAGCAACGCCGAAGATTCGAACAGCGCAAGATTTACCGCTCGTTGCACAGAGCGTTGCGGTTTAACGGTAATGCCTGCAAAACTTTTACCGGCCTTCAGCCTGTTCTCAGTCGAGGAACTGATGATAGTGATGTCGAACGCATCGCTCAACGCAGGTGCTGTAAAAAACAGCATGAGCATGACAACAAAGCAGCGACACATCTAGCGCACAATCTCCACTGAATGAGGTACCAGCCCGGTTCGACTGGTACGCACAGGCCGTTTCTTCTCAACGTCTATGATGGTGACATCGTCCGACAATCCGTTCAACACAAACAGACGATCACCGTCTGGTGTGAGCCCAAGCCCCCACGGACGACGACCTACCAAAATGTACTTATCGATTTTACGAGTAACCGCATCGATGAACACCACGTGGTTTGCCGACCCCAATGCCACAAACGCTGTTTCTTGCGATTCATCAAATAAAATATCAACGGGCGTGAGTTGCTCGCTACGAAATCCCCTGGGTGCAAAAATGATCTCGTCGAGTTTATCCAGACTGGCAATATCAAATATCTCTACCCGACTACCCATTTCTGAAGACACCCACAACTCTTGTTCTCTAATCGCTAGTCGCCTTGGACGTAGATTGGTCGTTACAGTGTTTATGGGTTGGTAAGTTTCGCCATTAAAAACATGCACGAGCCCCGCATTTTCGGACGCAATAAAAATTCTGCTTCCATCGTCCGTTATCACTACACCATCTGGCTCAAGCCCCGTAGGCAAACTCGCCAGAACCTCACCGGTTGTTATATCAAGAACAGTGGCTTTCGCGTAGCCCTCATTGGATACTATCAGCCGGTTCGACGCTGCGTGTAGGGCCAGAGACATAGCGCCGGGAATATCTGAAAAAAATCGTTTGATTTGCTTATTGTCGATATCAAGTTCAATAACACGACTGTCATCAGAGCATGCAATGAACAGTGAACCTGCATCCGCATGTTGCGCCATGCCTCTGGGTCGTTGGCACAACGGAACAACGTCGGTTGTATCGCCAATTGTATCCATGAAAACCAAATCACCGGAACGCTCATTGGCTATAACCACAGTAGCAGCCTGCAATGGCATGCTCGGCAGTAGCAGAACAGATAGAAAAAGAACAGCAACTCTAAAGGACAATTGTCCAGATGATGGTCGACAGATTGTCGGTCTCATCCGTAATTTCACATGCCTGGCTCTTTAACCGTGATTTCAAACGCGGAATACCAAGCCGCAAGATTTTTGATATCTTCCATGGAAAGCGACTTGGCAATGATGCTCATACGACGATCTTCACGCATGCCCTTCTGATAATCAACCAGCGCTTTTTCAAAGTAGTAGGCACCGAGGCCTGCTAAATTTGGCGATTCCGGATCTTTCGCTATGCCATTTTTACCATGGCACACAGAACACTGGGATGACAGCGCTTTACCTTTTTCCAAATCTCCGGCGACAGTGTGCATACTGCACAAGATCAGTACGACGCTGATGCAGAGTTTCTTCACTCTAATCTCCAACTAACGAATCTCCAACTAACGAATTTCCAAACTAACACTTGTTTAAAAGAGCTCCGGCGGGTGGCCGGAGCTCGATGCGTTAACAGTTAAGAACCGTCGTAGGATATGCGATAGATAGCACCGGCGTAATCATCTGAAACAAGGAGTGAACCATCTTTCATCTGAGTAACCGACATAGGCCGACCATCGTACTCACCGTTCTCATTCAACCAACCCTCGGCGAACGGCTCCATAGTTGCGTTGCCCTCTTCATCAATTGAGGTAAACATAACCCGCGCGCCACAAGGCGTGGTTCGGTTCCACGAACCATGTTGTGCAGAGAAAATACCGTTTCGGTATTTCTCCGGGAACTGTTTGCCGGAATAAAACGTCATGCCCAAATCGGCACAGTGCGCTGTGGTCTCAACTGCAGGGTGAATAATACCTTCAGGCACTTCTGCCGTATCGTAGCCAAAATCACTAACACGCGTGGTACCACCACCAAACCAGGGATGGCCGAAATGTTGACCGGCTGCAGTTTGACGATTAAGCTCGCCCGGCGGAATGTCATCACCCATACCGTCAACCTGATTATCAGTCCACCATAACTCACCTGTTACCGGATGAAAATCGTGACCAACTGAGTTACGCACTCCATAGGTGTACACCTCACGATTCGAACCATCGCGATCCATCCTGATAATGCCACCAATACCAACCTCGGCATACAGTTCGGCTTTCTCAGGTGGTGCAACATTAAAAGGCTGCCCCAATGAAATATAGAGCTTGTTATCCGGACCAATGTCTATAACCCGTGCTGTGTGATTATAACTTTCTTCTTCAACCGGAATGAGCTCACCCTTAGGCACGATATCTACCGCAACAACATCGGGACCTTCATAGAAAAATTCGGCTGCGGGAAACATTCTGACTTGGTTTCGCTCCGCCACGAACAGAAAGCCATCGTTGCTAAACTTCACGCCATTGGGTACATCGAACGACAACGAAGGTGCAAAGTCTTTAACTTCGTCAGCAACACCGTTTCGATCACGATCGGAGACAACCCAAACTTTGTCTTTTCGGGTGCCAACAAACAACACCGTGCCCTGAGGAGCCATGGCCATATCACGTGCATCTGGCACAATTGCGTAAAGATCAATTTTGAAGCCATCTGGCATTTTTATGTTAGCCAGTATTTTTTTCAGATTCTCAGCTTTTTGGCCATCCTGCTCAATGAACGTATGGTCGCCCATTGTTTTGCCCGATGTTGCAAACACACCGATGTTCGCTGCAGCCGAGCCAGACAATGCCAAGCCGGCCAAACATGCCGCTATTTTTGTTAACTTTATTCTGTGCACAATTACCCTCCATTAAACCAATGACAGTGGATTTCGCTAGACACACAAATGCCTAACCGTTAGTTCTACTCCGATCAAAATTCAGTTTCAAGACTTTTTGGGTCTTAAAAGCCAAGAAAATCAGCGAGGTGAGACATTTAAACGCGATACCGGAAAAGATAATAAGAATAGCGATTCGACCAAACCAACCGATCAACCATTATGCGCTGAATTCACCCAGACGCTGTATTGCTGGGCGAAAAACATCACCGGTACGGATATGCGCTTGATCAATCTCTACATGCTAGCTATACAATAAATCGCACCTGTTACTTATTCCCTTAACAGAACAAAAAACGGTTTACCAAAGCCATTATTTCCATTCACTATCAAATATACTTCAACACGATGTTATTATTGCCCGACTTTGGCGAGCCCGACAGCGCCAGCATTCGTGATACCAGGTTCGCTTAACCACATGACCAATGACAACAACCTGCGAGGCATTTTTTTTATGCTTGCCTCAATGGGTGCATTTGCTGCCGCCGATACGTTAGTCAAGATTTCAACGGCAACCCTGTCTCCCGCGCAGGTAATGTTCTATCTCATCGGTGGTGCATTCATTATTTTTTTACTAATGGCGATACTGCAAAAAGATCGCTTGCTCGATCGACGTGCGCTATCACCGATTTTGTTTCTGCGGTATTTCTCGGAGGTCGTTGGCATGGTTGGCATGGTGATGGCTCTGACTTACGTGCCCATTTCAGTTGTTGGTGCGATAACTCAAGCCTCACCTTTGTTGACTGCTCTAGGTGCGGTATTGTTCTTAAATGAAAAAATGGGTTGGCGACGTTGGTGTACCTTTATCATTGGGTTTGCCGGCGTGCTACTGATTATTCAACCCGGTAGCGTCGAATTTAACCTTTCAGTGATTTGGGCAATCGTTGCCATGTTGGCTCTGGCAATTCGCGACTTAACAACTCGTTTAATTCCAAACGATATGCCTTCAGCCAGTCTTGCGACTTTTACCATGGCCGCAGCCCTACCGTGTACTGCGCTGTGGGTTTTTTACAATGGCGAGAGTTTTTTGCCTGCTCAAACAAACTGGTTGGTGATCATACCCATGATCGTGTTGGGAGCAATGGGGTATTTATTCATCATTACCTCAATCCGGATTGCGGAAGTTGCCGTTGTTATGCCTTTCCGATATTCCCGAATTATTTTTCTACTGATTCTGGGCATTGTTGTGTTTGAGGAAAAACCCAATGCGCTAATGTTAATCGGTGCGATGTTGATCATTGCATCGGGTAGCTACATGATGTGGAGAGAACAGCAGGTGAAAAAGCAAGCTCAGGCTACTCTGCCAAGCGAAAATCCGCGAGCAAGGTGATGTCGAATTGAAATCGCCAGTATCACGCCCGGTATAACTCCTAGTACACCAGCAGCGGCAAGCAATTGGACGTTGGCACTCATCACACTTCCTACACGCGTCATAATGCCGCCGAACGGTTTAGCATCAATGGTTGTCAGTGCATTCGATAACAAAAATTCAATCCATGAAAACATAAAACAAAAGAAAGCTGCAACGGCAATACCCGTGGCGATTTGCGGCAGTAATAACGTACGAAAAAAACCGAATACCGAGTACCCATCAATAGCAGCACTTTCATCCATCTCAACAGGCACTTCTGAAATAAAACCTTCCAATATCCAGATTGCCAGCGGAACAGTAAAATAACAATGTGCAAAGGCCACGGCAAAATGCGTATCGATTAAATCGATGGTTGAAAAGATTTGTACAAACGGCACCAGCAAAATCGCTGGCACCATCATCCGCAGCATTAACAGGCCAAAAAAGAGCGCCGCATGACCACGAAACCGAAACCGTGAAAACGCGTAAGCAGCTGGCACTGCTACACACACCGATATGAGCACGTTTATCGTCACGTAAATGAGCGCATTTACATACCCCATATACCAATCAGGCTGCGATAAGATGGTTTTAAAATTGTCGAGCGTGGGGTTAGCTGGAAACAGCAGCAGCGACCCGGTTGCATCTGCCCTGCCTTGCAAACTGAGCGTGAACAACCAGTAAATCGGAATCATAACCAATAGAGTAAATGCCAATGGAACAACGGAATATCGTGTATTCATACATTGGCCTCTAATGAGGGTTTCGACAATCCTTTAGCTGGAACAATTAATCGATAGAACACACCGGAAATAAGAAGCACAATTAAAAAATACATCACAGCCATGGCCCCGGCTTTGCCAAGATCAAATTGAATAAGACCGGTTTGCACCAACTCGTGCGACAAAAAAGTGGTACTCACACCCGGCCCGCCTCGCGTAATCACATAGGGTTCGGTATACAACGTAAAACTATCCATAAATCGGATAAGGATGGCAATAGCCAATACCAACTTCAACCTTGGCAGTTGTATATAGCGAAACACCGCCCAACGACCAGCGCTATCAATAGCGGCCGCTTGATAGTACGGGCTTGGTATGGCTCGTAAACGTGCATAACACAGCAAGACAACAAGACCCGTCCAATGCCAGGTATCCATTAAAAGCAACACGGCCCAAGTCCAGTACGGGCTATTCATATCCAACGTGACACCGATACCCAGAAGCGATTGGTATAGTAAACCCGTGCCAGGTTGAATCATGGCCTTCCACAAATACCCGACAACGATGGTGGGCGTAAGAATGGGAATGGAAATCAACACGATGATAATGGTGGTGACCACACCCGATTTTGGCATCCGCAACGCTATAACGATTCCTAGTGGAATCTGCACAACTAACACGAGTAAGGCAAAGCACAAACTACGAACAACAGCTTCGTAGAAAGATATTGAAGTTAATACCTCTTCATACCACTGATGACCTACCCAAATAAAAACATTGCCACCGAAGGTATCGTGCAGCGAATAAAAAACGACAAACGCGATGGGTGTCAGGCCGACCAAAAACAACACCATAAACGCAGGTAGTAGATACAACCACGGTTTCGTATTCTGATTGAACTGGTGCATGGGTTTAAGGGCCGCAGCTACTGGTTTTCTCGCAAACGTTTTAAAGCGGCCTGTGCATTTTCCAGACGAACATCGTTCGCATTTGATAACTCAATGGCGACCACCTGCACTTCTTTTCCGACAGCGCCGGCCATAATCGCTATATTGCGCGCATGCAATGCCATATGACCACGTTGAATACCTTCAGTAGAAAGTGCTCTTAGCGCGCCCAGATTCTGCGCCAAGCCGACGGCAACGGTTACCTCAGCTAATTCCTGCGCGCTTTGTACTTTTAAGATTTCCAGTGAGGCCTGTGCTGCAGGATGTGTCTTCGTTGCACCGCCGACCAAGCCAAGCGCCATAGGCAGTTCAATCGTTCCACGCAGATCGCCGTTATTATCCTGCTCCCATCGCGTTAATGTCGTATAGCTGCCAGCCCGACTGGCATACGCATGGGCCCCGGCTTCAATGGCACGCCAATCGTTGCCAGTTGCGATAACAATAGGGTCGATACCATTCATGATGCCCTTGTTGTGCGTTGCGGCGCGATAAGGATCGATAATGGCCAGTGAACAGGCTTCAACAATACCTGCAATAATACGCTCACCCGAAAACGCATCGGTTGCCAGCGACGCAGGCGTAAGTGTAACGCTTGCGCGCGCTAACCTGAGATCGGCTAAGTTAGATAATATGCGCAGCCGAACTGTGCCGCCTGTTATGGTTTCCAGCAACGGGGCAACTGCTTCTGCCATCGTGTTCACGGTGTTAGCACCCATAGCATCACGAACATCAACCAACAAATGCAGCACCACCATTGGGCCTGACGCTGTGCTTTCAAAGATATGCACGTCGATATCTTTGCACCCACCACCTAAACCGATAAGAATATCGTCACGTTTGTTGGCTAAAGCGATAATGTCATCGCGTGATTGCAACAACGCCAACCTCGCAGCGAAAGGATCCTTCAATCCCAGTATCTGGATTTGCCCACGCATAATAGGTTGGCAGCTTGAGGTTTTAAAACCACCACACGATCGCGCGATGCGGGCCATATACGACGCTGCCGCAACCACAGACGGTTCTTCTACCACCATTGGAATCAGGTAGTCGCGATCGTTAATGAGAAAATTAGTGGCAACACCAATTGGCAGTTCGAATGTGCCAATCACATTTTCGATCATGCCATCGGCAACGTTCATGGGGAGTGCACCCTGCCCTTGGAGCAAGCTTTGCGAGTTCGTCGACAGGCCACAGGCTTCTGAGACTTTGGCCCGTCTTTCATTCACACTGAGATGGCGAAAGCCTTCAATACGCGAATGGTTGCTGGATGCCGCCTCGCTCTTTGTATTGTTGCTCAATTCGATCTCCAGACACATTCAGGTTTTGTATACGAGAAACTGTACTGGAAAACTACATTACATGGAATCAAAAAACGTGGAATTACAGGGAGAAGCCGAGCCGTACACAAATGGTACGGCTCTAACTTGAAACGGCAGGACTAAAAGAGCAATAACCAGTAGATCGTTTTAACTAATCATGGTGAGTAATTTATCCAAAGAAGCCTTTGCATCACCATAGAACATGCGCGTGTTCTCTTTAAAAAATAGTGGGTTTTCAATGCCAGAATAGCCAGTACCCTGACCACGCTTGGATACGAATACCTGCTTGGCTTTCCAGACTTCCAATACCGGCATGCCTGCGATTGGACTGTTAGGATCTTCCTGCGCTGCCGGGTTTACGATGTCGTTCGAGCCAATAACAATAACCACATCGGTTTCAGGAAAATCATCATTGATTTCATCCATCTCCAACACAATGTCGTAGGGCACCTTTGCTTCGGCAAGCAGTACATTCATATGACCAGGAAGACGGCCGGCAACTGGATGAATGCCAAACCGAACGTTCTTGCCGGCGGCTCTTAACCGACGAGTTAGTTCTGACACCGATTGCTGCGCCTGCGCCACGGCCATGCCGTATCCCGGTACGATAATAATTTGTTCAGCGTCGTCTAGTGCAGCGGCAACACCATCGGCATCGATTGCAATTTGCTCGCCTTCAATTTCCATCGCTTCGCCGCTTGGGCCTCCAAAGCCACCCAGAATGACCGACAAAAACTTACGATTCATGGCCTTGCACATAATGTAAGACAGGATGGCGCCCGAGGATCCAACCAATGCACCGGTAACAATCAATAAGTCGTTACCGAGCAGGAATCCGGTTGCCGCTGCAGCCCAACCCGAATACGAGTTCAGCATGGACACAACAACAGGCATGTCTGCACCACCAATGGCCAATACCAGGTGCGCCCCGATAATAAATGCGAGGATGGTCATTAAGTACAACGTCCAGCTGCCAGCGTGGTTCATGTACATGAACAACAGCACCACGCTGAGCACGACCATACCGATATTCAATAAATGACGGCCTGGAAGAATTAGTGCTTTACCGTCCACCTTTCCAGCAAGCTTTGCGTAAGCAACGATGGAACCGGTGAAGGTAATTGCGCCGATGAAGACCCCGAGAAATACCTCCACCTCATGAATAATGCGCTCGGCATTATCAGCTAGCGCGGGCGGATCGATATCTGAGCTAATGCCGATAAACACGGCCGCCAAACCAACAAAGGAATGCAGCGCTGCCACCAGTTCGGGCATGCCTGTCATTTCGACTTTGTTCGCAACGTAAGCGCCGGCCACAGCACCGATGACCAACATAGTGATAAGTACAGGGCCTAGCTCGACGCCCGGGCCAAAGATTGTCGCGTAAACCGCGATAGCCATACCCACGATGCCGTACCACACACCACGCTTGGCGTTCTCTTGATCGGACAAACCACCGAGAGACAAAATAAAGAGTATTGCTGAAAAAATGTAAGCAGCCGTCTGCATTTCTGAACTTAGATCAAACATTATTTATAGGCCCCTTAACTCTTTTGGAACATCTGCAACATACGTCGCGTGACCATAAAACCACCGACTACATTGATGGTGGCGATGAGAACAGAAATGCTGGCTAATATAGTGACAATGACGCTCGAAGAACCTATTTGTAACAACGCGCCCAATATAATAATGCCGGATATAGCATTCGTTACAGCCATTAATGGAGTATGCAATGAATGAGACACATTCCAAATAACTTGAAAGCCCACGAACACCGACAACACAAAAACGATAAGGTGCTTCATGAAGCTTGCTGGCGCATATTGCCCGATAAAAAACATCACTACCGCACCAACCGCTAATAGCCCGATTTGATTTCGACCCGCGCGTTTAACGGCGGCAGCTTCTTCGGCAGCCAATTCTTCCGGTGTTTTTTCTGGTACAGAAGGTTTCTTGGCTGCAATAGCCTGAACTTTGGGTGGTGGTGGCGGATACGTCACTTCACCCTGATATGCAACGGTAGCTCCGCGAATAACGTCATCTTCCATGTCGTGAACAATGACGCCATCTTTTTCCGGCGTTAAGTCATGCAGCATGTGACGAATGTTGCTGGCATAGAGTTCAGAACTTTGCGTCGCCATACGACTTGGAAAATCGGTATAGCCAATGACTGTAACGCCATTGTCTGTGACTATTTTTTCATCAGGTACCGTTGCATCACAATTTCCGCCGCGTTCGGCTGCTAAGTCGACCACTACCGACCCGCGCTTCATGACAGCCAACATATCGTTCAACCATAACTTGGGTGCATCGCGGTTAGGAATAAGTGCGGTGGTTATAACGATATCCATCTCGGGTGCGATTTCAAGAAACTTCGCCAACTGCTTCTCACGAAACTCCGGTGATGATGGCGCAGCATAGCCGCCAGTCTCAGCACCATCTTGCGCTTCTTCTTCAAACTCAAGAAAAACAAATTCGGCACCCATCGATTCTATTTGTTCTGCAACTTCTGGCCGAACATCGAACGCATACACCTGAGCGCCCAGAGATGTTGCCGTACCGATGGATGCAAGACCCGCTACACCTGCACCGACCACCAGCACTTTAGCCGGTGGTACCTTACCCGCTGCTGTAATTTGACCAGTAAAGAAGCGGCCAAAATTGTTACTGGCCTCTATGACTGCGCGATAACCTGCAATATTCGCCATTGAAGACAAGGCATCCATCTTCTGAGCACGTGAAATGCGCGGCACCATTTCCATGGCAATAACGTTTGCACCCGATGCCTTGGCTTGCGATAAGCCGGTCTCGTTTCCACCGGGATTAAAAAAAGTAATGAGCGTTTTATTGGCGGAGAGCAAATCCAACTCAGCTGCTTCGGGCTGACGCACCTTGGCGATGACATCGGCGGTGTTCCATAACTCAGCTGCCGACTGGACAACCGTAACACCTGCCGCAGAGTAATCTGCATCTGAAAAATCAGCCGCATCACCGGCGCCGGTTTCGATAAAACAATCGTGGCCTAGCTTGACTAACTGCAACGCCGAGGAAGGCGTCATTGCAACCCGGTTTTCACCACGGAATACCTCTTTAGGCGTGCCGATCTTCATTTCTTATCCTCTTCGGAATAGCAGTTTCTGTATCTAATTAGTCGTGCCAACAAGTATTGCGAGCAAACAATGATCGGCATCACCCGACTGATTAACGTCGTTAGCGTATTAAGCGTGCTCTTTGGGATGCTTACAGAGCCGGGTACGAACTAGTGTCGTATAGCTGTAACTACAGTATAACGCTAGGTCGGGTGAGATTACCAAGGCTTACGGACAAACCTGGTTATAGAGATTATTAAAACAGCGAGGATCACTGAACCGGCATACTAGTTTGGACTTACAAAGTTAGTTTTCAGCTTAGAAGCACTGCTCAGGCTGAGCCAAGCCAATCTGTGATTTCGTCGCTATGCTCACCTGTTCGTGGTGCCGCCCTCACGGGCTTATAGGCATCGATACCGCCGATTCGAAAAGGCAGGGTTGGAACCGCAACGCCATCATCCGTACTCTGAACAAATCCACGCGTTTGAACCTGCTGTGAGTCGAGCGCTTCGGGCAAACTACGCAAGCGGGCAGCGGGCACACCAGCAGATTGCAAAATCGGCTCCCACTCCAACGCTGTTCGTTTTGCCAACTCTGCCTCTATCTCGGCGGCGAGTGCATCAGCATGACGCTTGCGTGCATCGCGCTTCGCGTAGCGCTTATCCGTAATCCATTCTTTTCTTCCGAGCGCGTTTGCTAAACATTTAAACTGTGATTCCTCATTGACACCCAGCGAAATCACACCTGTCTTGCACGGAAAACTTCCCGCACCCGGAGAACGACTGTTAGCCAGATTCCCCCGACGCTCGGGTGCGTTACCGGTCTTGAGGTAATCCGTAATGGATGAACTCATTAACGCTAACCCGGTTTCCAGCATCGAGACATCGATAAAGGTACCTTTGCCAGTGGATGCGCGTTCATACAGCGCAGCCGCAACGGCAAAACTTGCGGCCAGTGCAGTACCGTAGTCCAGCACCGGCGCCCCCGCGCGTATGGGTCCGCTCTGTTGCGTGCCGGTGGCGTCCATCAAGCCACAAGCAGCCTGAATATTGACGTCGTAGCCTGCGGAATTCTCTTGCGGTCCACCCCGGCCATACGCTGTTAAAGCACAGTGAATAAGTTGGGGGTGCTTGCGGGACAGCGTTTCTTCATCCACTTGCAATCGGCGCAAGGTGCTGGGCACGTGGTTTTCAACCAACACATCTGCTCTTGCCAATAATTGATGAAAATGTGCCACGCCTTCGGTTGTTTCAAGATCGAGCGCGATAGATCGTTTACCCGCGCCTTGAGTCAAATAAGAGGTGCTCATTCCCGCAGCTGCTGCTGCCGAGTCGGTGCCCCCCCGATGCCTGATAGCATCCCCTTTAACCAGCGATTCGACTTTGATCACATCTGCACCGAGCAGGCCCAAATAGTAGGAGCACGCAGGGCCGGCCAGAACATGCGTAAAATCGATCACCAGTAGACCTTCAAATGGATGTGTTTTCGACATTTTTTTCCCGTTTTGCCTTCTAAGTACTGAAATGGCTTTTTACAGCTTCTCAGAAAAGCACAAGTGTTATGAATTTAGTGTACGTAAGCGCACAATCAGGTTTACAATTGGAATTCAAGCAATTAGCGCAGCGCACACTTGATGTGCATATGATCGAAAACCCAGACTGATTGCACCATATTGGAGGAAAAAATGACTTTTGCAAAGAAATTAGCCACAGGTGTTGCGGCTACAGCGATGCTCGTGAGTACCGCTGTGCTGGCAGAGTATCCTGCTAAACCAGTAAAAATAATGGTGGGCTTCTCAGCCGGCGGCGGTACTGACACCACGGCACGCGGATTCGCTTCATACATACATGAAGCACCCAGCATGAACGGCTTACCCGCCTACATCGTAAACCTGCCGGGCGCGTCTGGTCAGAAAGCGGCGAAAGCCGTGCTCGATGAAGATGCCGATGGCCACACTCTATATATGATTAACATTGGTACCTTTATCGCAGGCGAGCTCGCCAAAGGCGATGAGCGCCCTTACCATATTCCTGAAGATTTCGTGAATCTTGGCTGTGCTTCTCAATTGGTAACATCATTGCAAGTACACGCGTCAAACCCTGCTGGCAGTATGGAAGAATTCATTGCCAATGCAAAAGCATCAGGAAAAGAAGTTACCTGGGGCACGTCCGGTGCGGCAACCATGCACGCAACCATCGGTCACATCTTCTTCGACACGCACGGTATCCCACACAAGAAAGTGCCTTTCAAAGGTGGTTCTAAAGCCCGTGCCGCGCTGGTTTCTCAATCAGTAGAAGCAGTGTTCGGTGGCGTTAATACCGTTGTTGGATTCGAAGACGATATTCGAGCACTGGCTTCAGCCGGCGCTGAGCGTGATCCTATGGCGCCTGATCTTCAAACGTTTAAAGAGCAAGGCACTGACGGAATCGATTTCACAGGCTTAATGTGCTTGTTTGGCAAAACTGGCGTATCTGATGAGGTGAAAGCAGATGTTGCTGCGGCAATAGCGCACGTTGCTGAGCTCGATGGCTACAAGCGTTTCATGGCTGGAAACGATCTGGCTTCCTTCTACACCGACTCAGCGACTGCAACTGCAGCGCAAGACACCATGTTTTCAGTCATGGGCCCTGTCGTTAAAGAAATCATTGCAAACCAATAAGCGGCTGCTTCAGCTCTTAACATCTAGTTTGCAAATAAATTAGTAAGCTTCGTCTGAGGCAAGCCCAATCGGGCTTGCCTCTCTCAAACGTTCCGGTGTGGAATTGAACACCGGTGCCGGATCGATCACAGGTAGCACGCATGGGCAACCAGCCTTACAAAGTCAAATTGGAGTACGGCGTTGCAGCCGTTGTCCTTCTCGTGGGTTTCTTTTTTATTTTTCAAGCCTTCACGATAGAAACATCACGCGAATCTATCGGGCCGCGAACACTGCCATTGATTCTGGCGGTATCCATGGTGCTCGGTGGGGTCTGGCTTGCACTTCGCGCCTTCTTTGGCAAAGTGGGTGAAATAAAAGAGGGCTATGGTTTTCTTGAAAGTGACAGTAAACGCATATTCCTTATTGTTGCTTGCGGCGTTTTATTCGTTGCCGTGTTCTGGGGCTTTGGTTACTTTCTCGCCGTGATAGTCACGCTCATTGCCATGCTTTCAACTTTCGGTGTCCGAAACTGGGTTGCGATGATCATCAGCGCAGTGCTACTAGCTATCGTATTCCAATGGGTCTTTATGGGCGTTATGTTACTCAACGACCCCAAAGGCGCCTTAGTCGACATGCGTCCGTATACGAATTGGATCACAGGAGCTAAGTAGTTGCAGAATCAATGCGCTGGAGTTGAATCGTTTTTCGAATCATTGGGTTTTTTGTCGATCTTTTTCGATATTTCCTGTGGCTTTGTCGTTTTGTTCAACGACCCCTATGCCATTTTATTTGTTGTTTTAGCAGCGTTTGTCGGCATTGTATTTGGCGCACTGCCCGGGCTGACCGCAGCCGCGGCTATTGCCATGATGCTACCTATTCTCATTGCATACAACGATGATATCGGTGGCCTTGCAGGTCTGGCATTTCTGTATGTAATCGGCAAATCGGGCCGCTATGGTGGATCCATTGCCGCCATCCTGTTTAATACACCGGGCACCGCTGCATCTGCCGCCACAATGCAAGACGGCTATCCGATGACGCAAAATGGACAAGCTGGCAAAGCACTTAAAACCGCCACGGTAGCGTCGGCTTATGGCGATTACTTTGGTGAAATCGTACTCATTTTCGGCGCAGTATCCATTGCCGCATTTACGCGCCAGTTCGGCCCGCCTGAAAACTTCGCGATTTATCTAATGGCATTCGTTGTCATTGGTTCTGTGGTGAGCGACAGTATTATCAAGGGCATTATTTCAACCTTGTTCGGTGCGGTTATCGGTCTGATAGGCGAAGACATTATCACCGGCCAGTTCAAGATGACCATGGGCATCGACGAATTGGAATCGGGTATGGCGCTCGTGCCCTTGCTGATTGGTGTGTTCGTTATTTCTGAAGTCATCATTCAAGCCGAAAAAGCGGCAAAAGTGAAGATGATCGATTTGGCTGCAGATAAAGTCGATGATCCCACAGCGCATTACTTTACCTGGCCAGAATTCAAACGCTGCGTCCCGTTAATGTTCCGCTCATCTATTTATGGCTCCTTAATCGGTATGATGCCGGGGCTGGGTTCGTCGGTTGCATGCTTTGTGGCGTATGGCGAAGAGAAAAGGCGTGCCAAGAACAAGGACGAATGGGGCACGGGCGTTGTTGAAGGCATCGCGGCTCCGGAGTCGGCAAACAATGCCGTATCAGGCCCCTCGATGATTCCCCTGCTCACGTTGGGGATACCAGGCTCCACTATTGCCGCAGTACTCATCGGTATGTTTCTGGTTAATGGTTTGCAACCAGGACCGAGTATTTTCGCAGACGAGCCACCTTTGTTTATGGGTGGCCAATTGATTAGCCCGCGAGAATTTATCTTCGGCATATTTGCAGCTGGCCTCATTGGCATTGCCTGCTATGCACTTATCGGCTATTTCGCAGCACCATTGATAGGTCGGATGATTGCGATATTACCAACACAATACCTGTATCCATTTATCTTCCTGACCGCTCTGGCAGCGAGCTACTCGTCGCGTGCATCCATCTGGGATGTCGGATTTGCAATACTGTTCGGGGTCATCGGATATGCGATGCGCAGAACCAACTTCTCGGCAGCAGCGTTTATTATCGCGTTTGTTTTAACCTCGAGCATGGAAGAAGCGTTTCGGCAATCGATGATTATTTCGGATAAAGGATTTCTGGTGTTCACAAGCTTTGAATACCAGGGCAAGTTTTCCTATGCACCGATATTCCTTATCATTGGCGCTGCCGTGATTCTGTTCCGAGCCTGGTCGACTTATCGTATGCGCAAGGCCGAAGAACAATAAACCTGTCGCTGGATAGTATGGATATTCGCTTCCTGCCTATTTTTGCTTTTGGTTTAATAGGTGGCATAGGCGCATACTTTATCGGCGTACCAATGCCGTTTATGCTGGGCGGCATATTTGGAGCCGCTTGTTTCGTGCTTTGGTATGAGCGTGACAACAAGCGACTACCAAAACTCTCTCGTTGGGTGCGTTTGGTATTTATGTCGATTATCGGCGCAATGATCGGTTCACGATTCTCACCCGAACTCCTCACTTTATTGCCGCAGTTCTGGGTATCTGGCCTCGCCCTCATCCCCTTTATATTGCTTGCTCATGGTGGCAGCTACGCCATTATGCGCGGCTTGGGCCGCTACAATAAACTCGATGCCTACTTCGCCGCCCTGCCCGGCGGTATTATTGATGCCACCGCACTCGCAGAAGAAGCTGGTGCTGATCTTCGGATTGTTACCACGCAACATTTCATCCGAATAATATTGGTTGTATCGTCGGTTCCTCTGCTTTTTCTGTTCGTTCAAGGTAACGCGGTTGGCTCTTTGGGCGGTGAAACTCTGTCAACCATCGACTATGACTTTACCGATGTGGCGCTCATAGTCGGTATAGCGCTTGTTGGTCTGTTCTTCGGCCAGCTGACTAATTTACCTGTCTCACACATGCTCGGACCACTTTTACTGGCACTGGCACTGTCAGTGGGTGGTGTTGTTGAAATTGCGATACCGCCTTGGCTTGGTAACGCTGCGCAATTCATGGTGGGATCTGCTCTTGGCGCTCAATTCTCTGGCGTGTCGCGAAAACTGCTTGTTCGCGGATTAGGTATGGGTGTACTCGCTGGAGCCTATATGCTGTTTCTTGCAGCCACGTTTGCAAGTATTCTTGTTCAGTTCGTGCCCGCAGATTTTGGCGCTATGTTTATCAGTTTTGCGGCAGGTGGTTTAGCTGAAATGAGTTTGATCGCGTTATCTCTGAATTTTAACCCCGTCGTGGTTGCACTGCACCACCTTGTAAGAATATTGCTAACTGTCTGGTTTGGAAACTTTTTATCGCGCCGCGTATTTAAACTGACACCTGAAGCGAAACAGCATTAATGGGATGCTTAGTCAGCGAGCCAAGATCGCTATAGTATATAAATAGAAAGGAAACACTAATGATAACTAAGCTCAACTTACCGACCGACAAAATTCTTGCACATGTTGATAAGGCCGCAGGCCATGTGGTATTCAACAACCCTGATCGCTATAACGCGGTTTCATTGGAAATGTGGGATGCAGTGGAGATCGCTTTATCAGCGTATGCGAAAGACGATCAGGTTCGTGTACTAATTTTGTCCGGCTCTGGCGGTAAAGCCTTCGTGTCGGGTGCAGATATATCCAAGTTTGAAAAAGAGCGCGGCTCCAAAGATGCTACAGCGCACTACAATGCTCGACTAAAAGTCGTATACGAGCTTATTGAGCATTTTCCCAAGCCCACCATCGCGATGATTAACGGTCATTGCATTGGCGGCGGACTTAACCTCGCCTGCTGCACCGACTTTCGAATTGCATCGTCTAAATCGCGTTTTGCCATGCCAGCAGCAAAGTTGGCACTAGGTTATCCGTTCGACGCGATTCGGCGATTAGCCAATTCTGTTGGTGCCGCTACGGCTAAAAAAATGATGTTTACGGCTAAACCTATCGATTCTCACGCGGCCCTTCAGGCTGGTTTGGTACAGGAAATTGTGGCGGAAGAGGAGCTTGAAGAACGGGTGATGGAGCTTGCCAACGACATTGCCGACAATGCACCGCTCACTATTCAGGCTATGAAGTACATTGCCACTCAGGTAATGGAACCCGACCCATCTAAACGTGACTTGGCCCGCTGCGATGATATGGTAGCCGCGTGTTTTGCCTCTGCCGATTACGTAGAAGGACGTAAAGCGTTTATGGAGAAACGCAAACCACAGTTTACCGGCAAATAAGTGTTAGCGACATTGCGTGTGCTTGCAAAGTAAGGTTAGAGATTGAATGGGCAACGAGATATTTGTTGTTTAATATAATAGCGGGACAGAGGAGCTAAACCACAATTTTCGCTCCGAGTAAACTGTCGGCTGCGATGTTTTGTTTGTAAGTTCTCATGTTCGAGGTATTGGTATGTGTTTAAAAGTTGCCTCAAACACATTTCTGTCACCTTTAGACAGGCTCGATCTCAAACGAACAGCATTCTCATACAACTGGGCAGATTTTTCGTTATTTTCAACAATGTTGTAAGCATGACTCAATACAGCGTTTGTGAACGCTTGAATCCAGTTTTCCCCAGACCCATCGAAGTAGTCAAACGCCAAAATTGCATAATGAACACTTTGCGATGATCCGTTTACACAATACGCTCTTGCCACTGCCAGGTTAGCAAGTTGGATATTCTGGTCTGTTCCAACTTCTTGCCAGTGATAGAGCGATGCATAGGCAACAGTTAAAATCTTTTGCTTCTCTACCGAATCTAACGCTCTCTCTGAAAGAGCCCAGAACTCATTGTTACTTTGAATTGCAAAGTATCGATGGAAGTTCGACACTTCTTCCGAATTAGGCTTATCCATAGGATGTTATTTTCTCCATTTAATTAATTATCCACTTAATTAATTCTCGACTTAATTGATTCTCGACTGGGCTAATGTCTAGAAGGCTCCCGATCCAAACGAATAATTTCGTCTGCTTACCTTATTTTAGTCGAATTCAAATTTCCCGATAGCAGACGTTTGTATAGTGCCAGTGGCGGAAATAGGTGGCAATCTATCGGCGCAGGTTTAAAAACTCTAATAACAGGAGAAGAAATTGTGAAAAAGATTGGAATGATTGGTGGTATTTCATGGTTATCAACCATTGAATATTACAGAACAATATGCGAGCTAAGCCATAAAGATCAGAAATTCGCTACAGTCTCTGGCCCGCCATCAATTCCAGAGATGGTAATCGAGTCATTGAATGTAAACAAAACATTTAACATGCGTGGCAATCGAGATAATCCTGAATCATGGAAGCCGTTTGAAGAATATTTTCGAAACGCTCTGGCCCGGCTAGAAACAAGCGGTGCTCAGATCGCTTTTATCGCCAGCAACACACCACACAACCGTTTTAAGGAAATTACCAGAGATATCAACATTCCAGTCGTCAGTATTTTTGAGGCTACTGCCAACAAATGCCTGGAGCTTGGCATAGACGAAGCGTTAATCTTGGGTACCACCCCAACAATGGAGTCGTCAGCTTTCTCCAACGTACTGTTGAGCAAAGGGATTAAATCCTCTGCGCCTGAGCGGGAAGGAGACCGATTATCAATCGAAAAGCTAATCAGTGACGTGCAGAGGGGTAAAGATGTCAGCAATAACAACATGCTTAAATCAGTTATAAACAATACAGAAAAGCAGTTTGTTAGTGATCGAGTCGGTGTTTGCCTTTCATGCACCGAACTTCCACTGTTGTTTCCAGATCTTTTAGATTGTCCGTATTTTGAAGTAGATGGGGTTCACTACCTGAATTCCACAGTTATCCACGCTAGTGCTGTGTACGAACTGGCATCACAGAGCTAGATTAATTTCCCATTGGAAGTGCAAACGTTAGATTTAAATAGCGGCTCAGATAATATTTTCATCCATCATTCTTTCAAGTTCATCCTCGTTCACACCAAGCTCTGCCAGAATTTCCTGCGTATCGTTTCCGCGTTCTGGTGGAGCAACTTTAATGCTGCTGGGTGTTCTATCGAGCACCACGGGCTGGCCAATTAAGGATATATCACCCATAACGGGCGTGCTGACCGTTGCACACATATCCAGGTGTTTTACCTGTGGATCGTCGAAGGTTTTATCGATAGTGTAAATGGGGCCACTGGGAACACCGGCCTCACCAAAGGCCTCTATCCATTCATCGCTGGTGCGCGTAACAGTGACTTCATTAATCAACTCATTCAATTGATCACGATGTTCAGAACGCAGTTTCGCGTTGTTGAAATTTGGGTGATCCTGCCATTCACTCTTGTCTACCGATTTGCAGAATCGTGCCCAGGTGGCCTCGCCCGCAACCGCAATATTGATATAACCATCTTTGGTTGCGAATACACCGGTTGGTATACTGGTTGGGTGGTTGTTACCTGCCTGAACAGGCACTTTGCCGTTGACTGTCCAACGTGCAGCTTGAAAATCGAGCATGGCTATCATGGCTTGCAATAACGATGTGTGCAGCCACTGACCTTTGCCAGAACGCTCTCGCTCATACAGCGCCAGCAGCACACCTTGCGCACAAAAGTGCCCGGCACACAAATCAGCAATAGGAATACCAACACGCATTGGGCCTTCACCGGGCGCACCGGTGATTGACATAAGCCCACCCATACCTTGCGCGACCTGATCGAAACCCGGGCGCTTGGCATAAGGACCGGTTTGGCCAAAACCCGAAATGCTGGCGTAGATTAAGCGCTCATTGGTTTTGGATAAAGTTGCGTAGTCGATGCCAAGCCTTAGTTTCACATCAGGGCGAAAGTTCTCAACAATCACATCGGCGGTATCGGCAAGCTTGCGGAACAGCGCCATGCCTTCATCAGATTTAAGGTTTAAAGTAATGCTGCGCTTGTTGCGTTGCAAATTTTGGAAATCTGCTGTGTGGCGAGCAGCCCCTAAGCTGCCATCTGGCTCCAATGCCTCGGGCTGTTCTATCCTGATAACATCAGCGCCCCAGTCGGCCAGTTGCCGAACAGCTGTTGGGCCCGAGCGTACGCGAGTTAAATCCAGAACGCGAATATTTTCCAATACAGCTGATGCTGGCTCATAAGGCATGGCTTATTCCTGATGTTGTTACACTACTTAAAAAAATGGGTATATAAAACACGCTCGATAGAGACTACCCGATATTCTCACCGCGTAACAGTCATCGAACAGAGAAAATGTGCCTAGTATGGAGCCAGATTGTAAAAACAAGTAGCGACTTTTAGGCTAAACCTTATCCACGTCCTAACGTTAACCCACCATCAACGATAATGGTCTGACCGGTAATATAGGCTGCTCCTGCACACAGGAATAGCATTGTCTCTGCATAATCTTCTGGCTGGCCACTGCGTTGGAGTGGAATTGTGCTTGCAACCGCATCCTGATCGGCAAACGTGCATTCCCAATTCGACTTCACCAGCCCGGGCGCAATTGCGTTAACGCGTACATTCGGACCGAACACTCTTGCATGTTCGCTGGTTAAGTTTATCAATGCTGCTTTGGACGCTGAATATGCGGAACTCGATCCGGCACCAACAATGCCTGCAATGGATGCGGTATTAACAATAGCGCCACGAGATTGCTGCAAACTGGCAATAGCCGCCGATGTGCAGTGGTATGCACCGAGCAAATTAACTGAGAGTATCTTGTGCCAGAACTCAACCGTTTGCTTATCCAATTCATTGGCAGGTATCGGTACATTGGTTGCTGGCGTTCCTGCATTATTAATGAGGTAATCCAAACCGTTTAAATGTTGTATGGCCGATGTAACCATGTTAGCAACGTCAGACTGGTTACCAATATCAGCAGGGATACCATGCACATCGAATCCGTTATTCTGCAGCCGCTTTTGCTGCTCCGACAATTGTGGATTGGAAGCAAGGTCATTCATCACGACACGAGCGCCGAGTCGTGCGAAAAGCTCTGTCGCAGCAAGACCTATCCCGGAGGCAGCACCTGTAACGAGTACACGTTTTCCTGTTAGATCAGCGCTAATCATGATTTAAGTTCCTCTCTGGAAAGATAGACAGGTAGTATTCTACCGACGTAACCCTTCAACGCCCGCCTTATAGCTTGATTAGTCTAATTACAGCTCGTTTGGCGCAAGTATAGTGTCCCAGTTCACCTTATTATTGGCGGTATTTCAATCTATTCGAGCCGGTAGACTCGTATAATAATGAGAACTCAGCCGCTAATAGTTTCCACAGCACCATGATCAAACGTTTTATATTTGCCGCCATTTTACTTCTGGTGATTATTGGTGGGCTCATCGCCATAAAAGGCTTTCAGATTCGCGACCTCATAGAGGCCGGCAACTCAACCACAATACCCCCGATCATGGTCTCAGCAACCACTGCTACTCAAGCGCAATGGGAAACCAGGTTATCTGCCATTGGCACGCTTGAGGCAGCACAGGGCGTTATTATCACAGCTGATTTATCCGGCCGGGTGGTGAATCTCGCATTTGAGGGTGGCGAAAACGTCGCTGCTGGCGACCTGCTGGTTGAGCAGGACAGTGCTACCGAAAGAGCTGAGCTATCAGCAGCCCAGGCAGATTTACAACTGGCCAATCGAAATCTGAATCGCGTTGAACAACTCTATAAACAACGTGTCGTTCCACGATCTGACGCAGATGCGGCCCGCTCGACTGCCGCAGCGGCGCAGGCACGGGTCGATACCATTGCCACCAGCTTGAATAAAAAACAGATCGTTGCGCCTTTCGCCGGTCGCCTGGGTTTGAAGCTTGTCGATATCGGGCAAGACTTAACATCCGGGGTACCCATTGTATCGCTGCAAAAAGTCGATCCTATGCTGGTTAACTTTTCACTTCCTCAACAAGCCTTAGCATCCATTGAGTCAGGTTTACAAGTTGAAGTGACCACAGATGCTGTAACCGATAAAACGTTTCGCGGCACCATTTCTGCGATTGACACACAGGTAAGCGAGAGCACGCGTACCGTGCGAGTACAAGCTACTCTGGATTCCCCATCGCAAGGGGAAGATTTCCAGCTGCTACCTGGCATGTTCGCAAAGGTTGATATTATTCTACCCAATGCGCGCAACGTACTGATGGTACCGTTGTCTTCGGTGAGTTTTAATACGTTTGGCGATAGCGTGTTCGTGCTGGCTGAACCTCCACCACAAAAGGAAGGCGAGCCCCAACGAGGGCCACCCGCCCAGGCCGGACCAGGCGGGCTTTCTGCACTTCAACAATTTGTACAACTGGGCGAGCGACGTGGGGATTTCGTAGAAGTTACCCGTGGCTTGGAAGCGGGTCAAACGGTTGCAAAAGACGGTGTTTTCAAACTGCGCAACGGTGCAGCCATTGACATCACAGAAGAAGGTGCAACCCAGCCTTCTCTGTATCCAAAACCTGCTAACGGATAACGCGATCTAACCCCATGAACTCAAAGGCAGCATTTACCGACCTGTTTGTAAAACGGCCAGTGGTCGCCATTGTTGTGAGCTTGCTTATTGTATTAGCCGGTATTCAAGCAGTGTCACAACTCACCGTTCGGCAATATCCACGCAGCGACAACGCGAACGTCACGATAACCACCGCATACATTGGAGCCAGCGCAGAACTCATACGCGGATTTATAACAACGCCAATCGAGCGAGCAGTCGCAGGTGTTGAAGGTGTTGAATATGTGTCGTCCGAAAGTTCGCAAAACATTTCAACGGTTAACGTTCGCCTCGAACTCAATTACGATCCCATACGCGCATTATCAGAAATCAGCTCTAAAATTAATCAGGTTAGAGGCGACTTACCGACTGAAGCCGAAGTACCTACGATCAATGTCGAATCGGCCGACAGCGCATTTGCTGCTGCCTACTTGTCATTTCGTTCAGACATTCTGGAACCGAATCAAGTTACTGATTTTCTCGATCGCATCGTCCAACCTCGCCTGGCAAGCCAACCGGGCGTGCAGCGCGCCGAAATTTTAGGTGGTAGAACGTTCGCCATGCGGGTATGGCTCGATCCGACACGATTGGCCGCATACAACATCTCGCCAGCACAAGTACGCCAGGCATTAACAGCAAACAACTATCTCGCGGCTTTGGGTCGAACCAAGGGTTCACTGATGGAAGTGAACTTGTCTGCCAATACCAATCTTTCATCGGTTGATGATTTTAAAAATCTGGTACTGCGCTCTGAAGACGATGCGATCATCCGGGTAAAAGATGTTGGGTATGTTGAATTAGGTGCTGAGAACACGGACTTTGAGGTTCGTTACTCTGGCGAAAACGCTATATTCATGGGTATTTTTCCGTTACCCAACGCGAATGTACTAGACGTGCTATCGGCAGTACGTACAGAACTTGGCATCATTCAATCAGAACTGCCCAAGGGTATGGAAGCAGCTATTGCGTACGACTCCACCGAATACATCGAGAGCTCGATTAAGGAGGTCGTTAAAACGCTTGTCGAAACCTTGCTTATTGTCATGCTCGTTATTTACCTGTTCCTCGGCTCACTTCGCTCAGTTGTGGTGCCGATTATAGCGATTCCGATATCGCTTATCGGTGGTGTGTTCCTGATGCAACTGTTCGGATTCAGCGTGAACCTACTAACGCTACTGGCAATAGTACTGTCTGTAGGCTTGGTGGTTGACGATGCAATTGTGGTCGTGGAGAACGTTGAGAGACACATTAACAATGGAATGAATCGAATCGAAGCTGCCATACTCGGCGCACGCGAACTGCTCGGACCAGTCATCGCAATGACAGCAACGCTTGTCGCGGTGTATCTGCCAATAGGTCTGCAAGGAGGATTAACGGGATCACTGTTTCGTGAATTCGCGTTCACGTTGGCGGGCGCAGTAACCATTTCGGGGATAGTCGCAGTAACTCTATCGCCAATGATGTCGGCCGCGCTACTTCGTGAAGGTGAGAGTGAAAGAGGTTTTGCTGGTCGTGTCAACCGTCGTTTCGATCGCATTCGCGCCAGCTACTCACGACTACTAGCCGGCTCATTAAAATACCGACCGGTGGTTTACACCATTTGGATTGTTATCAGTTTGCTGTGCGTACCCATGTTTATAATGTCTGCAAAAGAGCTTGCTCCCACAGAGGATCAAGGCATCATCTTCGGCATTGTTGATGGTTCTGGTAATGCAACTATCGATGCCGCCTCTATTTACGCAGCTGAAGCAGAGAAAGCCTTTCGCGCTGTAGACGAAACAGAATTCACTTTTCAACTGACTTTCCCCGGCGGGGGGTTCAGCGGCATGGTGCTTGAAGACTGGAATGAGCGTGACCGTTCAGTCTTTGAAATCAAGCCAGACATTGCCAATAAGCTCAACAAGATTGCTGGCCTTTCAATGTTCCCGATTACCCCGTCCGCCCTACCCGGTGGTGGTGACTTTCCGGTTGAATTTGTTATTGCCGCAAACGCGCCGGTAGATGACATATTGGGCTATGCCAAACAAATTCAATTGAAAGCCATTCAATCAGGTAATTTTGCATTTCCGCCTCTTATTGATACTAAATTAGATAAAGCAGAGTCCAAACTCATAATCGATAAAGACAAAGTTGCAGATCTTGGATTAACGTTACAACAGATAGGCGCCGATGTTGGAACCTTGCTTGGCGGCGCCACAATAAACCGTTTTGATATCGACGGGCGAAGCTATCCGGTTATCCCACAAGCTATTCGGGTGGAACGATTAAACCCTGATCAATTAGCC
This sequence comes from uncultured Granulosicoccaceae bacterium, assembly GCA_937922945.1. GTDB lineage: Bacteria > Pseudomonadota > Gammaproteobacteria > Granulosicoccales > Granulosicoccaceae > Granulosicoccus. The sequence goes on along the minus strand of CAKZUP010000010.1, from coordinate 1,139 downwards.
AATTTGTATGTCACCGGTCCCAATGGCCAACCCATTCAGCTGGGGGCACTCGCCCAAATTGAGAATCAAGTTGTGCCAAGAGCATTGAAGCGATTCCAGCAACTAAACGCGGTGAAGCTATCTGGCGTAACCATAAAGACGCTCGATGAGGCACTCAACTTTTTAGAAGAAACCGCCGCAGAAATTTTACCAGCAGGATATGCCATCGACTACACAGGTGAATCTCGCCAGCTGCGTCTGGAAGGTAACAAGTTCTTGCCAGCATTTATCATGGCTATTGTTTTAATTTACTTAACACTCGCAGCACAGTTCAATAGCTTCAGAGATCCATTTGTCATTCTGGCAGGCTCAGTACCATTGGCGATGTTCGGCGCTCTTATATTTACCTTTCTGCGTATGCCCAACCCAGAACTTCCCCACTGGACCAATAGTTTTACAACAACGTTAAATATCTACTCTCAGGTCGGACTAGTCACCTTAATTGGATTGGTTGCAAAGAACGGTATATTGGTCGTTGAATTTGCAAAGCAAATGCAACAGCGTGGACTGACAAAACTGGCGGCCATACAGGCCGCAGCGCATACGCGGTTTCGGCCAATTATGATGACAACGTTTGCCACAGTAGCTGGTCACTTCCCACTGGTGCTGGTATCCGGCCCGGGCGCGGAAGCACGTAACTCCATTGGGTTAGTCTTAGTGGGCGGTATGGCAATAGGCACGCTATTCACGTTATTTTTGATACCATCGATTTATATGCTACTGGCGAAGAACTTGGGTGGCAAGTTGGAGGCATTGCCAGAAGACGCCCTATCAAAGCCAGCTTAACAAGCGTTTGTTAAGAACCGCGGTTGCAGCAGCTTTGTAAGGCGGACAGGCCAAGCTGCCTGGCGTGTGTGCCAGATCAGTATTTCCCGGTCACATTGGTCGGGATTCGATGGCGAAATCAACAGACTTATAAGGGGATACTCTTTGCTAAAAAAGTGGTTATTGGTTACAGCGACTGTTATCACTTGCATCACTGCTTGCAGCGATCGCAGTGATACCGTGGCTGACGATCAAACCCTAGCGAACGAAGCTCCATCAGATAATGTAACAAGCACTGAAAACCCAACACCAGAACCAACGCCTGAACCAACACC
>CAKZUP010000009.1 GCA_937922945.1 uncultured Granulosicoccaceae bacterium | reverse complement strand
GAAGATAATCCAACCAAGTACAATTCCATTCCCATTAATGGTGTGGCGCAATACTATGCATTAACAAAAGTTTTAAAGCGTAAGTGGGCTGGGAAGCAGTTGAACATGCCGGTGCTGGCGGTTGCATCGGCAAACGATTCTGTAGTCGATATCGATTACCTGGTAAAGGCATTTACCAAGCGGTTCAGCTCCGATAAAAAACGACTGCTGATCTACAGTAATAACGATAGTCAAATCGGCGTAAATGCTGTAGCCAATGCAACGACTGAACCATCTGCGCATGGCAATCCTATTGTCTATCGACGCAGCGCTTATCCCGATCGTCGAATATTAAATCAATCACATCAAAGCGTGTTGATGTCGCCAGCAAATCCGTTATTTGGCGAAAACGGAAGCGTACTCGTGTGCAATGGAAACGACTGGCCAACGTTTAGCGCTTGCTTGTTTTCCAGGCAACAGCACTGGTACGGCGCGCAACACACGCCCTCTCCAGATGGCGTGCCCGTTGCTCGTACAACTTACAATGCCGATTTTGCTGAGATGTTTTTACAGTTCGATCAATTGTTTAATGAATAATGCGGTTCAAGCGGTCGCTGAACGGCTTCACTCATTACTGTTGAGTGTGATCTTATAAAGGCCAAATAGTTTGTGACAAACTTGTTCGGCCCATTGATGGGTAGCTGAGGCTACTCTTTATCGTCAAATTCAAATACAACCGCTTCTGGTTCAAAGGCGAGCCACGCAAAGGCGAAGTGTACACCGCTATCGACTTGCATCAGTTGGCGCGCCTTTAGTGGGCCGTTTACGGCAATTCCAAACGCATTCCATTCACTGTTGGTCTCTTTGTCGATGAGCTTGTTGTTTTTTATCTCGAATTCCAGTGTTTTGCCATCAAGCTCAGAGGAGAACGCGGCGGCTGCCGGAATGTCTCTTGATTTGGCGATACTGCTTTTGTCCAACGCGGAAGTTGCAGTTGATGTAGCTATAACCACAATCGGCTTGCTGTCGTACTGGATATTGAGTACAGGATGTGTTTCCAGCTTAGTGGTGGGAATTAACAGCGAGGCCTTATTGTCAGCCTTAAGGCTTAAGATGCGCTCCATTGGCGGCAATCGCTTGTCCTCCGGGCCGTTGTACAGGAATGGGCTGTTGTTTATGTCGTCATAGCCAGTGTAGGGGTTATTGCCGTATGGGCGCGCATATCCTGTCTCGCGATTAAGAATTTTACCGGCTGGGTAGGTTTCAACAAATGTTTTAAAGGAAACAATTTGTGAAGCCAGTTGCTCTAGTCTGGTTCCGTTGTACTTACCGATAATGCCGCGGCCGGTAAACTGCTGCCACCAGGTTTCTGATTGGCGGTCGTACATGATTAAATCGCTGTTCCGTAATCGGCCGGTCGTGCCGAAGTCAAGCGTCTGATTATCGACCACCGGATTAAACACAATCGATGCATTGCATAACGGGCAAAACGTGACCGTAACGGGTTTTTCGTTAACCACATCGTTAACGATTTCATGATAAATCAGGATTTGCAGAGGGTATGCACGAGCATCGTCTCCGTCGACATAGCTCACCACGGGTTCCTGATCGCCTAACCATTCTTTGGCTTGCTCAGCCGTGGAAAACTGTGGCGTGTCGATCGAGGGAATGCCATCTTTTGGCGGGCCGCCCGAGAGAATGCTTTCCCACTCGACTGATCGATTATCGAAATCGGTTTTTGGAAATTCACCTTTAGGTAGAAAGCCTGCTGACTGCGCAAACACGTTGCTAGCAAAGGTTAAAGCTAGAAAAAAGCTAAATGTCCTGAACATGATCGAAAAATCACTGGCCTCGTTACAGGTATAGACAGCGATTGACCGGTTAGTTCTACTTGGAGGGGTAATCGGTGAGAAAAGAGATCTGGAAAAATCGGGGAGCTTAACGCTCTACTGAGTCTTCAGAAACAAATCGGGGAGCTTAACGCTCCCCGAGATGGGTACGACTAGGAGGCGTTGCTACTTAGTTCTGAGTAACGCTCTTGGCAGTTACTTGTACTTCTACACGACGGTTAGCCTGACGGCCTTCAGCGGTAGAGTTGGTTTCGCGAGGCACTGACTCACCAAGGCCTTGTGAAGCAACCTGTACGTCTGGGTAAGCTGCTTCAAGATAAGCGGCTACAGTGGCTGCACGACGCTCTGATAGGGCTTGGTTGTATGCTTCTGAACCACGGCTATCAGTGTGACCTGTAACGTAGATTGCTGTGATTTCCTGATACTTCTCAAGCTGAACCAGTAGATCAGCAAGTGCCTGCTCACCTTCACCATTCAGGTTGTCAGCGTCAGTATCGAAAAGTGCTTTTCCGCCCAAAGTCGCGATTTGTACGATTTCTTTAGGTGGCTCTGGCTCAGGCTCTGGTGCTGCTTCTACTGTTGGTTCTGGCTCTGGCTCAGGTTCACCGTCTTGGCCTTCACAGCCAGGATTGGTGTTGTCTTCTGAGTAACCACCCAGTTGTAAACATTCGCCCAAGCCGGTAATAACAGCGTTGCCGCTACTGCTCACCAAACCGTTTGCGGCATCGCCTTCAATGGCAATATCGCCATCGATGGCTTTTTCGTGTGCGAAGACGGCGCTGCTGCCCAAAAGTAAGGCTGCGACAGAACTGACCACTATGATTTTCTTATTCATCTCTAGCTCCCACTAGTTGACAGATTTTACGTATTTCTTTGACTTCCAAAGGCGCTCAGCAATGACTGAATCGCCCGACCGTTACGCCGCATCCACTGGATACTGATCTCGCCCACCGCTGCCAAACTCGACTCTGATTCGACTTTAGCGCCTTGGTAGCTGCTTCCCTCAACGGAAATCACAACCAAAACTTGTTGTATTTTTGTCTTGTATAGCGGCTGTAAGACGAATTGTAAACACAAACCGGTCCGTATGTGTGTGAAAAATACAACAAGACCCAATTAGATTACAAGCGCTTTGCGTGAATCAAGTGTAGGCTATCCTGCAGTCAACGGAAGGACAAATCAAGGAAAAGCCATGGAAATAGGGCATGGATGGCCTGAAATAGCGACGCTGAAGAGACAAATTTTGGCGTGCTTGCCTCGGTTTTGTTGTTTTTGTCACCAAAAAACCAACACGGGCTACGATTTGTGTCGATATTGCCGGTTTCATTTACCCACCATCGTTGCGAATTCTCGACCAAAAACCCCCTCTTCGGTCTGTTTGAACTGTGGTTTTTTATGGTCTGACGATGTCGCACGGCAAGAGTGTGTAAATTGCGCCAACTATCCGACACAGCTGAAACGAATTATTTGCCCGTTTCGTTACCATTTCCCCATCGACGGCATGATTGGCCGTCTTAAATACCGGCAACAACTGCCTTTTGGTCGTCTTTTAGGTTCGCTATTGGCCGAAGAAGTGGCGCGGGTAACAACAGATAATCAATATCCGGACGTTTTACTGCCGGTTCCGCTCAGCATATCGCGCTATCGATCTCGAGGATTCAATCAAGCGGGTGAAATCGCACACTGGTGCGGGAAAGTGCTCGGCATCGATGTTTTCCCAACTGCAGTGGGGCGGCAGCTCGATACCGTGTCGCTAGCCGGGTTGGATAGATCTGAGCGGAGCCAGCAGATTCGAGGCGCTTTTTGGGCCGACCCCAGTCTGAAAGGGCTTTCTGTGGCAATGGTCGATGATGTGCTGACCACGGGAGCAACCAGTGGTGAGCTGGCGACAGAATTAATCGACTACGGCGTAAGAGACGTTCAGCTGTGGGTGGTGGCGCGAACTCCAGCGACGGGTAAATCGGGTACTTCCTGAATTAACATGCGTTGCAGCGCAGCTGGGAGCTGCGCATCGTCGTCTACCCGCACGCCTACAGCCATGATGTTATCCAATTCCGCAATGTGCTTGCGCCGATGGTCGTTAAGTTGCTGAACAGCGCCTTGTACTTGCTGGTCGACCTGCTCACACAAGTGAACGATTCCGGCCCTTATGCCACGAGCGGCGGCTTTTTCGCGTGAGGGTTTCAATTTGATAAACAATATGGTCGGCACCAGCCAGGCTAGTCCCATTAGTAATCCACTGTGGATAGCGAAGTTACTGCTCAAGTAGGCTGCCGGGTCGTTTGCACCGAGTCGAAACACGTTAACAATTCGAAAACCAACCCAACCCACAGCGGCCAGTGGCAGCAGCCAGCACAACCAGCCTAATGCGCGATGCAAGCGACGTTGCATTGCTGTGCCCGGTACAGCGATGGATTGTTCAATGGCCATTTCCATGGTGCTGTGCGCGCGATCGCGTAAATGTGGCTTGATTGCATCAAGCGGCGCTTGTATGGCCCGAATCGGCACGCCATGTTGGGTTGCCTGTTGTGCAAAATCATCGACCGATTCATTGATACGATCAAAGAATGTATCGTCGATGAGATTATCTATACCGCCACGCGTATCCGATTTAACATCGGTGTCGGTTTGCCTGCCTCTGATTCGTGTGTAGAGATGACCCAACAAACCTTTCTCCTGATCGGCATACAGGCTGGCAAGAGCCGGTACTTTCCATTCAACGGAATCTGTTAATTCGCCAGTGGTTTGCTGCCAGTGCGACAGCCACAGTGGATTCAGACTTTCAGTTAAGTCGGCTGTGCCGAATTGGGTGCGTAAGTTGTCCGATACGCTGCGAATCTGTTTTACACGCTGCACCACACCACGCGATTCCAGTTGTTCAATAATCTGTTGATCGGCCAAGGCGTTTATGGTGTCGCGAAACGTTTCGAATTCATCACGGGGTTTGTTCTGCGAATCGCTGCAATCGGTGCAAAACAAGTGCGGGTTTTGCAAGCCAGCCGACTGGAGCATGTTCAGAAAATCGTCGCGTTGGCGATCATCACCGCGGTCCCAATGATTAATAACAAACAGCCACGCATGCTGGGTACCGTGTTCCAGAAGCAGTCGCCAGCCGTTATCGTCTTTGTAGCGATCTGGGCTGACAACATAAATCACAACGTCGATGTGTGGTAGCCAATGTGCTACTAGTTCCCGGTTTGATTGCTCCACGCTGTCGAAGTCTGGCATGTCAATCCACATAACCGAGCGGTATTGATTGTTGGCGTGTGTTTTTGTGCGCATACGCTGCATGGGAAATTCGTCTGGAAGCTGAGCAACCGAAACTGAGTCGTGTACGTAAATAGTGATTTCCCGTGACGTCGGCCGCTCGGCGCTGGCTTTGGCTACCGCTTCGCCGGCAAATCGATTCATCAGGGTGCTTTTGCCAACCCCGGTGCCACCGAAAAAGCCAACCACCATGGGTCGGTTGGGTTTGTCGAAAAGTGCGCCGGGTGTGGCGGTTGTCGTGGAATCGATTGAACGAACCGCTCGTTCTGTCAGCCACCCTTGATTATGCGCGTTGGATGCCCAGTTTTTCAGGTCGTGTTGGAGGTGTGTTAGAAGATCAGGCATCGCACGGGTTTGCAGTTGTGAATATGGGGACAGCAATTTAATTAGGATACACCGATAATGGTGATATGAGGGACGCCAATGCAACCACGAACTCCACAACAGTGACTGACGACGAACACTTTCGTCGCTCTAACGCTGCCTGTATGCGTTCCATTGCGAGCAATGCAGAATTAAAAATAGAGTTACAAGATTCTGCTGCGGCGCTACAACTCGGGATTGTGATCCCGGCGCCCGCTGCAATAGAAAATGTTGAGCAAGCGGCCATTACACAGCAACGCATCATGCGCGGCGTGGGCGATGCAATAGCACTGGTGAGTGCGCATCATAGCCCGGAGTTACATGAACGCTACGTACCTGGCAATGCCAATGATGCCAAGTTGTTCCACGCGTTAGAGCGAACTCGTTGCGAAGCGTTAGGTGCCAACACTTACCTGGGGGTCGCGAAAAACCTGACGCGTTTACGCAACGAAACGCATTCCGCCACGGCGATCAAATCATATAGCGGTATCGAGCAACTGTCGTTGGTGTTGGCTTGTCTGGCTAATGAATCGCTAACTGGCGATGCGACTCAGCTGGCGCTTGCGGGTTTGGTGAATCAATGGCGCTCGACCGTCGAGCCACGAATTGCCACAGGCCTGAGTAACCTGCGCAGTGCTCAATCTGATCAAGCGGGTTTCGCAACAGAAGCACTGAAATTGATTGAATCGCTCGATGTTCAGTCTCTTGTTGCTCAACCAGATAGCGATAGCGACACGGATGCAACGTCAGCACCGGCTGCGCCAGACACTGATGAGCAAGCATTATCCCCCGAAGAAATGGCAGACGATGATGTCGAAGCCCTGCTCGAAGAGGCGGCGGCGGAGGCAATGCGTGAAGAGCTCGAAGAGGAGCATGACACGGTGCAAAGCGCTGCGGACGATGCCGATGAGCCGGGCTCTACTCAGCAGAACAAAGATTCGCCGGTTAGCGCTGATCCAGAGTCTGCGGGTCGAGCTGAATCACCACGAGGCACTGGCTATGCTGTGTTCTCTACAGACTTCGACGAGGTGGTGGTCCCCTCAGATTTAAGCGATGAAACGGAGCTTGTTGAGCTTCGTGAAAAACTGGATGAACAGATTAATCGGCATGCATCGTTAGTAGGTCGGCTCTCCGGTCGTTTGCAGCGGTTGCTTATGGCTGAGCAAAGGCGCCATTGGATATTTGATTTAGATGAGGGCTTGCTTGATACGTCGCGACTCACGCGTGTTGTTACTCAGCCGATGGTATCGCTCTCTTTCAAAGCCGAAAGCGAACTGAAATTTAAAGATACGACGATAACACTGCTCATTGATAACTCGAAATCCATGCTCGGCAAACCCATTACCATTGCGGCTTCATGCGCAGACTTATTGGCGCAAACACTTGAGCGTTGTGGTGTCAGTGTTGAGATACTTGGGTTTACGACAACTGAATTGCATGGCGGTATGTCGGTTGAACAATGGCAAAATAGTGGGGCGGCCACTAACCCAGGACGATTGAACGGATTAAGGCACATCATTTATAAAGCAGCCGATATGCCTTATCGCTCTGCACGAAAAGGGCTTGGTTTAATGCTTCGGGGCGATATCCTGAAGCAAAACATTGATGGCGAATCATTGCTATGGGCGCATTCACGAATAATGCATCGCCCTGAGCAACGAAAAATTATCATGATGATTTCAGATGGTGCGCCAATCGATACCAGCACAATGTCTGCTAACCCAGAGAATTATCTTGTCGATCATTTGCACAGCGTTATTGGACGTATTCAGCAGCGCGGTGTTGTTGAGCTTGTGGCAATTGGCATTGGACACGATGTGTCTGTTTACTATGACAAGTCTATAACCATTTACGATGTGAAGCGGCTGGGTAGAGCCATGCTGACTCAGCTTAGCGAGCTATTTCGCGATAGTTCGGGCAATAGTTCGTGACCGCGTAGCAACAGGCTGTCGTTATTCAGATTGCTACCTAACGTAAAGAGTTTCTCGCCCAGCGTTTTATCCAGCAGCTGATCGTTCATCATGTTTTTCTGCTGTTCAATGAGTTGCTTCTTCGATCGATCCATGTACTGCCCTAATACGCTCTCGGTTAACAGGGTGGTGACAGATAACATGGCTGGCGCAATGATTAAATCTGCTGCAGCTAATCCACCTGATTTAACCGCCAACACCACTGCCGCAGCATCGGTACTAACGCGTGCCGCACGCAAGGTGTTCAGCAGAGCAGGCTGCTGTTGTAGTTGACCATACAACTGCTGCGCCGCTTCCTCAATTTTTGGTTCGAACTCGGTTTGCAATTGCTCAGCGCGATTCGAATACTGCTGTTTGATATCTGGTTTTAATCGTTGTAATGCATTTTGCATACTCGACCAATATGCGGAATTGGAATCACTCTCTTGCTGTTCAGTGAGTATGTGCCCTTGCAGGCTGGTGAGCGTTTGCTCCAGTATCAGGTTGAGAATTTCCAGTTCCTGATCGTCGGGTTGCTTGTCCCGACCCGAGCGTACAACGTCGCGTCCGATGCCAAATAGTTTGCGTGCTGGCCACGTTACGATATTTCGTGTTTTGGATAATGTGCTGGCCAACCCTGGAATTTCCAGTAGTGTCAGGAGTTCTACTATGGCCTTATTGAACGTTTCGTATTTCTCCGGATTATTCAAGTACCGGGTTTCATAGCGTTCCTTGGCATTGGCAATGGCTTCGCTGACAGCATCGTTCCAGTTCTGCAGTGCATCGCGTTCCCGCTCTATTGGTGCCATCCATTGCTGCCAGTGGTGCTCAATGAAACCATTGATGTGTTTGTTCTGACCGGTTCGATCAACACTGTTCTGAACAGTGTTTAACGCGTTTTGAAATTTTAATCGTGTATCCGGATTTATGAAAATGGTGTTGTCTGGATTAATTGTCTGTCCGTTGGTGTCATTGCGAATAAACGGTATAGAAACGATTTGTGGAGCTGAGGTGCCGAGTTGTTCCTGGTGGCGCTGCTGAAAAGAGTTTACAACGGTTGCCTCATCGTGTGCATCCAGCTTGTTGATACAGACAAACAGCGGTTTACCCAGCCGGCTGATGAGCTCAAGCATGTCCCAAACTGTTTTATCGGCGTACTTGTCTTTACTCACCATGAGAATCAGGACATCTGCCATTGCAGCAGATTGAAGTACGGCACCTCGATAGCCACTTGATTCTATTGAGTCGAAATCGGGTGAATCCCAGACCACGGCTTTATCAACTAATGCGTTGGGCCCGGGTGTTACGGGCTCAAGAACATATTGCTCTAATTGATCTTCAGTCAGATCTTGCAAGGCTACCCTTTGTAGAGGCAGCATAAGGTCTTCTAAACTGGTTAGCTCGTCTGGTAACAGATTGCTGGCAAAGCCCTGTGCATGCACGGTATATCCCGCTAGTGCGCTAATCCCTGCAGCGTTGGTATCGAGTAGCACGTTGCACAATGTGCTTTTGCCGGCCTGGGTGGGGCCGATGATAACCACTTGCAGCGGGTGCTCCGGGTGGTTTGAATTCAACGCTTGTTTGTCCAGTGCTGCATCGGCCAAACGCAGCGTGTTATAGCCGTCGACTAATTCTTTCGACAGTACACCATCTTCTATTACTCGCGAGTAGCGAGATAAAAGTTCAGCTACATCTTGACTTTGATTGTCGAGCGTTTGATTGTCGAGCGTTTGATCGTCTTGACTCATGAAGATGCGCCCGGGAACATTCGGTAATCGATTGCCAGCGCAATAAAGATTGTCATACCCATGTAGTGATTATTCAAAAATGCTTTAGTGCATTGTACAGGGTTGCGTTCCTGGCAAATCCAGTTCTGGTAAACAATGAAGGAAATTGAGAGCACTAAACCGATATTGAACATTGCACCACGGTGGGTGAGTTGTCCGACGCTAAATAACAATGCCAGTACGCACAGCTGCAACCCGACAACCACTTTTAATTCCTTGTTGCCGAAGAGTATCGCGGTTGATTTCATGCCCATTTTAATATCGAACTCTCGGTCGGCTATGGCGTAAAGCGTGTCGTATGCGATGGCCCAGATTACAGCGGCAAGAAAAATCAACCAGCCGATTGTTGGCACGCTATTGATTTGAGCTGCAAAGGCCATAGGTACTGCGAAAGCGAATGCCAAGCCCAGGAACGCCTGCGGCCAATACGTTATACGTTTGGTAAACGGGTAAATAGTGGCCAGAAACAGCGCCACAAATGACATCATAATGGTTAATCTGTTGGTAAACAGCACCAGAACAAACGCTAGAATCATGAGTATGGCGGCGACAGCTAGCGCTTCACGCCCACTTAAAGCCCCCGTTGCTAATGGACGTTGGCTGGTGCGCTCGACGTGTGCATCCAGATCTCTGTCTGCATAATCGTTTATGGCGCAGCCAGCAGAGCGCGTCAGTATGGTGCCGAAAACGAAGATAAACAGATTATCAATATCGGGAATGCCCCCTGCGGCAAACCATAAGGCCCACAGCGTTGGCCAAAGCAGCAGGTATATCCCGATGGGTCGGTTAAGCCGCGTCAAGGAAATAATATGTGGCAATTTGGACCGAATAGGGTACGCGATCACGAGGGTCTCGGTTTAACATGACGACATCGGTATAGTAACGTCTAATAAGCAAAATTAACTGGAAAAATTGGCATGGCTTACGATTACGATTTAATTTCAATTGGCGGCGGCAGTGGCGGTATCGCGCTGTCGAACCGCGCGGCAAGCTATGGCGCTCGTTGTTTGATCATTGAGCAAGATACCCGCATGGGTGGAACTTGCGTTAATCGAGGCTGTGTGCCGAAAAAAGCCATGTGGTACGCCGCAGACATGGCGCATGCGTTAAGAGATGCCCCGGCTTACGGATTTGATGTAAATCAGTCCACATTCGATTGGGCGACGTTTATAAGCAAACGTGAAAAGTACATTAGTAATATCAATAACTATTACGTTAGTGCGTTTGAAAAGAATGGCGTTGATACGGCTTACGGACACGCAAGGCTGGTCGATGAGCACACCGTTTCCGTTAACGGAAAAAATTACACCGCTGAGCGTATCGCTCTGGCGCCAGGTGGGGTACCAACGGTGCCGGATATAGCAGGAAAAGAACTTGGCATAACGTCCGATGGTTTCTTTGAACTGCAGCAACTGCCTAAAAAAGTGCTGGTACTGGGTGCAGGATACATTGCTGTGGAGCTTGCAGGCATGCTTCAGGCCTTGGGTGCAGAGGTGACATTGGCGGTGCGTAAAGACAAGTTCATGCGTGAATTCGAACCCATGCTGGCAGACAATCTTGCTCAGGCCATGCAAAGTGATGGCGTTACATTGGCAACACAATTTACCGCTGCAAAAATAGAACGCATTAATGAATCGCTCAATGTTGAATCGGAGTCTGGTGAAACATTGTCTGGATTCGACCAAGTTATATTCGCTATTGGAAGAACACCATCGACCAGCGACTTGGGTTTGGATGCGGCGGGTGTTAACGTAGACCAGCGCGGTTACATACCGGTAGATAAGTTTCAACAAACCAATGTGCCAAGTATCTTTGCTGTGGGCGATGTCACCGGGCAGGCTGAACTCACTCCGGTTGCCATTGCCGCTGGCCGTCGTATGGCCGACCGAATTTACAACGCTCAGACTGATCGGCACTTAAACTATGACAATATTGCCACCGTGGTATTCAGTCATCCTCCCATCGGAACCATCGGTTTGACCGAAGCGCAGGCGACAGAGCAGTACGGTGATGACGTCAAAGCCTATGAAACCAGTTTTAACCCGATGTACATGGCGTTTACCGATCACAAAGTCCGAACCAGTATGAAGCTGATTGTGGTGGGAAAAGAAGAGCGCGTGGTTGGATGTCACATGATCGGATTAGCGGTCGATGAAATGCTTCAGGGTTTTGCTGTCGCCATTCGAATGGGTGCGACCAAGCAGGACTTTGACGATACGGTCGCGATACACCCAACCAGCTCGGAGGAGTTGGTTACTATGCGTTGAACGGGCAATGCGCTGATTACCCGATGATCTCGCTGAAGCATAAAAGCAAAGTGTGATCTGTATCGCAATTAGAGCTAGTTCACAGATCGCGTGACTTCAGCTAACGTTTCTTTGGCCGTCAAAACAAGAGAGTTTCATACCAACGTTCGATTGGTGTGGACTCACCTCTTCACATAATTGGCTGTGGGTGTGTATCTGCAGCCATTTTTTTGTATAGGCATCCTCAAACACTGCCAAACGGTTTAATCGAAACGGTGAACGGCCGATAGGACTCTTCGTGGCGTCCGAAGTTTTTCGATGGTGGCGCTGATTCATCGATTGAGCGGAAGATGCATCTTAATCTGAGTAAACAACACGGATTTACGTTGATCGAACTGATGGTCACGATAGCCATCGGTGGCATTCTGCTGGCTGTAGGAATCCCGTCGTTTCAGGACTTTATAGCCAAAAGCAAAGTGGCCGAAACAAACAATGCGTTGGTTCATTCACTTCAGCTTGCGCGTTCTGCCTCTATGGAGCGCCTTGAAGCCACTGGCGTATGTGTGAGCAACGACCCGATGGCCGACGATGCCACTTGCTCCAAAGGCACAAGCTACAACAAGGGTTGGCTGGTTTACGTCGATACCGATGGCAACGGTGAGCGAGGCAACAACGAAGATATCCTTGACAGAGGTAAAGCGCCTGGAGCTGCCTTTACGTTTACGCCATCGGCTGCATTCGAAGAACAGATCTACTTTAACGATTCTGGTGCCAGTACAAACGTTGCCGGTGTACCGATCTCGGGCACCATTGGACTGGACTATTCAGATGGGCTGGAACTGCGTCTTATCACTGTTTCTGCAAATGGGCGAGTATCTACGGAAACGCAATGATCAGCAATAAAAGACAAAAGGATGTAACACGTCACAGGAGCGCTCGCGGGTTACGCTTAAGCGCCAGGCGAGCCGAATCTGGCATGGGTATTATTGAAGTGCTGGTTGCGCTGGTGGTGGTTTCGTTTGGCGTGCTGGGCATGGCAAGTCTGCAGCTCACCGGTATGAAGCATAGCTCTGGTGGATTTAACCGTTCTAAAGCGTTGCTCTATGCTCAGAGTATGGCGACACGCATTCGCTTGAATCCGGTTGCTGTAGATGCATTGACGTTTAAGGATTTTGATTCCGACACGCGCTCATGCGCCACACCTCCCACACCTTATTGTCAGGCGCGAGCAGGGGTGGGAAATACACCGACCTGTACGCCGGAAGAGCTTGCACAGGTAGATATGTTCACCGTATCTTGTGGCGATTTGGGAAGCCAGGGTGCTGAGAAAGGCGTTGTTGGTACGTTGCCGAACGGCGCATTGACCGTGACGTGTCTTGATGCAACTTGCACCCCTGATTCGGCCTACAACATAACCGTAACCTGGACAGAGGGTCGCTCTAGAACAGAGGCAGATGAGCTCATCACTCGTCGAGTTCAAGTGAGGTTGAAGCCATGAACCGGACCTTCAAAGCACTACCTAAACGCCAACGAGGAGTATCGCTGGCCGAACTCATGATTGGTTTGGTGCTGGGCTTGATAGTCATCAGTGCCGTGTTCAATACCTACGCTGGGTCGACCAGATCGTCCCGGTTCAGTAAGGGTATACAGCAAATGCAGGAGAACGGGCGTTACGGCATTACGACCATTCAACGCGGTATACGCCTGGCAGGATTTTCACCCACTGGTGATCTGGAGCCGTTTGATATCCCCAATAGCTCTGACACAGACATTGTTGTGCGTGTAACTGATCGCTTTGATTGTAACGGTAATGACACCACGCCATTCGGCGGAGTGGCCGTTAACAGGTATTCCCACAATGTCGTAGACGGTACTATCACGTGCCTTGGCAATTCCGCTACCGAGCCAATGCCAATTGTGGAAGGCGTTGAGGCTATGCGCGTTCTCTGGGGAATCAATGCAGATGATGACGATGTACCAGACCAGTTCATACCTTACAACGCTGCTATCGACCCCGACGAGGTTCTCGCATTGCGCGTGGCAATCCTTGTAAATTCTGGTGAACCGATCAGATCGATTAGAGGCGAAGAGCGACACGTTTTATTCGATGAAGAAATAGTGACCAATGACAAGGTCGCTCGCAACGTATTTACGACCACCGTCATGTTGCGCAACATCAACAATGGGTGGGGTGGCAGCTGATATGGATAGATCAATCTTGCGTAGTATGAAAAGTCAACGTGGAGCCGCTCTGGCGATCAGTTTGATCTTGCTGGTCGCGATGACCATACTGGGTGTCGCCACATTAAACGGTACGCGTTTAGCGGAAAAAGTATCCAGTAATGCTCAGCAAAAGGCCATTGTATTTGAAACGGCGGAATCGGTGATGAACAGCATAACGTCTGCTGATGACTTGGGTACAAGACTGTTGGCATCGCGATATACGTTGCTTGAACCTGATCCTGTGCCACAACTGACTGAACCTGGGCAGTTAAGCGCTGAGCTTGACCAAACCAATACGTTCGGTACGTCAGTGGATGTTAGTGCAGATGCCAGCATTCAGTTTTGCGGAGAGTATCCAACCCCAGGTACGGGTATGGATGCAGACGAAAGCGTCGTCTCGAAAATAGGCTTGCAGTTTGATATTCGTGCAAATTCAAACATCGCAAACAGTAAGGCCAAAGCTGCTCACGTTACTCGGATTGAAGATACTGGCTTAAAGCTCAATGGGCGAGGCAAGTGCATAATGCCCGGCTCCTAGTGGGCCTTGCCCCCTTGGGCTTCCATTTCAAATTGGGCTTATATTTCAACAGCTTTACCAGGATGAAAAAAACCGTTATTGGAAAACGGAAGAGAAAACAAAATAATGAATATTGAAAACCGACCTTCTTCTGACAACGGCTTCTCACTGATTGAGTTGCTTATTGTTATTGCGATTATGGGCATCATGGCAGCCGTCGCCATTCCCAGTTATACAGACTACATGCTTAAATCCAGACGCGTGGATGCAACGTCCTTTTTAACGGAAGTGGCCAGTGAGCAGGTGCGTTTCTATTCAGAGTACAATCGTTATACCGGGAAAATGTCTGAGTTGGGCTACGGTGACGAAGACACGGCCGACTCCAAAGAAGGCCACTACACCGTTAGCATAGTTGTGCCAGCCGATGGGCAATCCTACACTTTAACCGCCACGCCGCTTGCCGGAAGCCCTCAGGCTAAAGATGATGTGTGTGCAAATATTTCGCTGACCTCATCAAGCCAACGCAGTATTTCCGGCACAGGTGAGGCTGATACTTGTTGGTAGCCTGTTTAGGGGATAGATTTAAACTATCCCCTGACTATCAAGGTAATCTTCGTAGTTGCCCCGGTAATCTGTATAGGTATTGTCGCCCAGTTCCACAATGCGATTGGCCAACGAGCTAACGAACTCGCGATCGTGACTAACGAAAATAACGGTGCCATCGTATAAGTCCATAGCCAGATTCAACGATTCTATTGACTCCATATCGAGGTGGTTTGTCGGTTCATCAAGAATCATAATGTTCGGTGATTGCAGCATTAGCTTGCCAAACAAGAGCCGGCCTTGTTCGCCACCTGAAATAACATTCACCGGTTTCTTAATGTCTTCCTTATTAAATAGAAGTCGGCCGAGGATACCTCGAATAGCTTCTTCATCGTGATCTTCGGTACCCCACCGCGTCATCCAGTCGATAATGGTTACATTCGTTGAAAATTCATCGGCGTGGTCTTGAGCGAAATAACCCGTGCTGGCATTTTCGGTTAGTTTTAGGTTTCCTGCGGTAGGTTCTAATTCGCCTACCAGCAATTTGAGCAATGTTGTTTTACCGATTCCGTTCGGCCCGATAATGCCCACTTTTTCGCCAGCCTCAACCATCAGGTTAAGGTCTTTTAATACGTTGTGATCGCCGTAGCCGGCATTCACATTCTCAAGCTCAATGGCATTACGGAACAGCTTCTTGCCGACTTCAAATCGAATGTATGGGTTTTGACGGCTAGATGGTTTGATTTTTTCGATTTGTAGCTTGTCGATTTTCTTTTGTCGCGACGTAGCCTGTCGGGCTTTGGATTTGTTCGCCTTAAAGCGTTGTACGAATGCCTGCAACTCACTAATTTGAGCTTTCTTTTTTGCATTGTCGGCGTACTGACGCTCCCGCGCCTGAGTCGATGCCAGCATAAATTCGTCGTAGTTACCGGGGTAAACCTGTATTGCACCGTAGTCCAGATCGGCCATATGCGTACAGACGCTATTCAGAAAGTGTCGATCGTGAGAGATGATAATCATCGTACTGTTACGATCATTAAGCACATCTTCCAACCAGCGGATGGTGTTGATATCCAGATTGTTGGTGGGTTCGTCGAGCAGTAGAATGTCGGGTTCGGCGAACAGTGCCTGTGCTAAAAGTACGCGTAATTTTTCACCAGGTGCAACTTCGCTCATTGGGCCAGCGTGTAATTCCAATGCAATACCAGCACCAAGCAACAACTCACCGGCTTTGGCCTCTGCCGAGTAACCGTCGAGCTCGGCAAACTGCACTTCAAGCTCGGCCACTTGCATGCCTTCTTCTTCCGTCATTTCAGGTAGAGAATAGATACGCTCTCGCTCTTGTTTGATTTTCCAGAGCTCGTCGTATCCCATGATAACGGTGTCGAGCACGGTATGTTCTTCGTAGGCAAATTGATCTTGCTTCAGGGTTGCGTAGCGAGTATTGGGCTCAAACGCGACATTGCCATGAGTGGGCTCAAGATCGCCGCCCAGAATTTTCATGAAAGTGGATTTTCCACTGCCATTCGCGCCTATGAGGCCGTAGCGATTTCCCTCATCGAACTTTATCGATACGTTCTCGAACAGCGGTTTTGCACCAAATTGAATGGTTAGATTAGCGGTTGTGATCACTGGCTGGAGGCTTGGTTGATAAAAGTGGCTAGTTTATCGGTTTTGCCGGGTTCTGTGGACAATCAGCGCAAACTACTTGCAGCAAATGGGTTGCAGTAATTTGATCGACTAGATGGGTTAGGGTTCGGGGCCGGCCAGTATCATCGACCAGTAAGGCCCATCGTTGGTGCGCTCTGTTGTGGCGCAGGCCATGCCGATTCTGGTTGTTTGTGGATTCACGAGCTGCTCACAATCGGTCTGTATGTCTAACCAGGCATTGATTGCTTCGGCGGTTGTTTGCGCGCCAGTGTGAATACTCTCTGTGAGTAGTTCTGATTCAATACCCGCAACTTGTGCTCGATCACTGGTTGACAGGCCATTTGAGCCAACGAACGATTCCACGCCGGTGCTTGCCATGTCGCGAGCATGCGCATCGCTAAGCGTAGCAAGCGATTCATCCCATACAATGGTTGAGTTTTCGTCGGTTGGATTTGTTTGATTCAGGCCTGATGAACACGCACGCTGCGCTGTGCGTAATTCCTGCAAAATTCTGGGTGCTCTATCGCGAATGCTGCTGGCAGCTTCGCATCGCTTTGGTTGACTATTGCAGTTGCTGTTCGAAAAGTTGAGCGAGTGGCAATCGTCGCGGTAATCATTTTGATAATAGAGGCAAGCGTACTCGCCGCATAATTGCACCGCACCATCGCATGCGCTAAGTAAGACGCAGCTAACGGCGAGTGCGATGGTGCTTTGATGAACGATGCTTTTCATGAACCAACTTCAGCATGACCAAATACACGATGCCTGAGCGCAACCTGTGGACAATAAACGTGGACAACATACGTGAACAGTTTGCTTGGAAAAAAAACACGATTAGCGCCGATGCGCCAACCGTGTTCGGTTATACGAATGGAAGGTGTAGATGTGTTCCGAGCTAACCTGTTTTCGTAGCTATTCGCAAATGGTTGTTGAAATCTTGTTGTTTCGATTTTTTTGCAACCTTGCCTGGAACCTGAAGTTTAGTCTTTGAGTACAAAAGAGACTTTCATGGTAACTCGGTATTCTGTGATTTTTCCGCCGTCGACAATGGCTTTTTGGTCTTTAATCCAAACACTTTTAATGTTTTTCAGGGTTTTGTCTGCGCGCTTTACGCCTTCGCTAACAGCATCATCAAAGCTTTTGCTGGACGAGGCGATAATTTCGGTGACTTTGGCTACTGACATAACAACATCCTCTTATACAAATGAATTAAAGTACGGCGACAGTCCGTACCACGCGGTAAATTATATCAGGCAGCTGAGGAGCAGAGTGCAACATGAAAGATACAATTTCGCCTAGTAATGGTTCTCAAGTAGACCTGTCGGTATTCGATAGCCTGATAGAGCGCGCTCATACGTGCAGCATGAAGTGGGAAAAATATAAAGATCAGGACATTATTCCGATGTGGGTGGCCGATATGGATTTCGCAGTTGCGGAACCAATTCAGCAAGCGCTGGTCGGACGCGTTGGGCATCCTATTTACGGTTACACAGTGCCACCCGATGCCCTGCGGCAATCCATCGCTGATCATCTGAAGCGAGAATTTAACTGGGACATTGACACCGATTGGCTGGTGTTTCTACCGGGCGTTGTAACTGGTTTGGCAGTGAGTTGTCGTGCCTTTTGTGAAGATGGTGACGATGTCATGGTGAATCCTCCCATCTATCACCATTTCTATGACTCGCACGAAAATAAACGCCAAAAACTCGTTAAGGTACCGCTGAAGCGATTTGACACGGGTCGCTGGACATACGATATCGAGGCAATGCGCAGCGCCTGCACGCCAAAAATGTCGATGATTATGCTGTGTTCCCCGCACAACCCAACTGGCACTGTGTTTGAAGCAGAAGAATTAAAGCAGGTTGGTGATATGTGTGCCGCGAACGACATGACCATTGTATCTGACGAAATTCATTGTGATCTTGTTATCGATGGTCAATCGACGCATATACCCACGGCGGTTGCGTGTCCGGAACAAGCAGATCGAATAATCACACTGATGAGTGCCAGCAAAACCTGGAACCTTGCGGGTCTGAATACATCCTTTGCTGTTATCTCCAACACGAAAAAGCGTGCGCAGTTTGAAACTGCGTGCCAATCAATAGTGCCTTTGGTACCGCCACTTGCGCTGGTTGCTTCGCATGCCGCCTATGCAGGTGGTGAACCCTGGCGACAAGCTCTGTTACAGTATCTTTCTCAGAACTACAAAATAATCGATCAGGAAATATCATCTATACCGGGATTAAGTTTAGAGCCTTTACAGGCAACATACCTTGCGTGGATAGATGCAACTGAGCTCAGGCTTGATAACACGCAAGCTTATTTCGAAAAACACGGTGTTGGAGTTTCCAGTGGTGAGCAATTCGGGCAGCCTCACTATATCCGATTAAATTTTGCCTGCCCGGCATCGGTACTAAACGAAGGCTTGAAGAGAATAAGGACTGCAGTCGAACAGCTCAGTTAATGTTCTTTAAAAATTGCAATGAACCAGTACCAATTGTGCAGCTGTGTGGTTATGCGGGTAGCAGCAGTTTCTTTTCGTCGATGGTTTTGAAGAAATTCATGGTCATTCGTGCTGTTGCACCCCACAGTGTTTCGCCATCGAACTCGTTATAAACAATAATCGGATGGCGCTTCGCAGAAGCTTTGTCTATATCGCTACGGGCGCGCAGAGTGTAGTTTTCAGAATTTCGTAACCAGTTTATGGGGATAAGAAACGCGCGTGCAACTTCCGATGTTTCCAGGCTCAGATTAGATGGCCATTGCACAATACCTACTACAGGCGTCACTTTGTAATGGCTTATAGTGTAGTACGCATCCAGCTCCGCCAGCACCTTTATACGTTCAGAGTCGAGGCCGATCTCTTCCATGGTTTCGCGTAAGGCTGTGGCCGTGGCTGAATCGTCGTTCGGCTCTGTGGCACCACCTGGAAAAGCGATCTGACCACTATGACGATCATTTTCATTGGTTGCACGGCGAATGAAAAGCAGATGCCATTCGCCTGCGGTTCTAACCAGTGGCATTAGAACGGCCGCTCTTCGTTGCCTGGATTTGTTTTTAGAGTAGGCAGCCGCGGCTTCTTCCGTATCTGCATCGCGGTGCAAGCCGGAAGTGTCTGTTATGTCCAGAATAGGGAGTTCTTTAACCGTCATCGCTTCAATTATAGTTCATGCTGCCAGTTGTTATTTGCGCTGTTTTTTGCATGGCTTAAGTCGTCTTGATTATCAGTTTTTACCTGTTTATCGGTTGGATGCACTATCGGCTGCTAGGCGTCCGTACAGTTGAACATCCCAGAGCTCGCCTTGAAAAAACACCTTTTGCCGTTGTGTCCCTTCGTATTGAAAGCCATTGTTGGTTAAGACTTTTTGCGACGCAATATTGTCAACGCTGGTCCAGGCTTCGAGCCGGTTCAAAGATAGGTCGTTATGTGCAAAACCTACCACTGCTTCGAGCGCTTCTGTAGCCAGGCCACTACCCCAATGGTCTGGATGGAGCTCGTAACCTATTACACCGTATTGGGCCTTTTTTTCAATGCTGTTAATTCTGATTGAACCTATAGCTTTATCACTATTTTTCAACGAGATGATCCAACCAACTCCTTTACCGCGAGTGTGTAAGTTTGACATCCAGCTAATAAAACGTTCACTGCGTTTTTTAGTTGGTTTGTGTGGTACATCTGAAAATCGCGATATTTCATCATACGAAAGAAGCTGATGATAGGCAGTTGAGTCTCGCGATAATGGTTTGCGAAGCCGTAAGCGCGGCGTTAAAAGAGTTGGAAACGTTTTTGGCTTTAATAAATTCACCGTACAGACTTAGCCCTGTGGACACATTCTATTCTGCTGTTACGCCGACACCGATTAAAAGCTGGATTAACTTAAACGGTTCCGCTTTTTTTTACATCGCGAGCAGCGCTCAACGGTGACAAGCTTGCCAGACTTTACATCAAATTGCTGGTCTTTCACTACTTCCCATTTATGATGATTATTCTTGCACATGATATTGCCTCCTTCGTTTTTCTTTTTCTTGAATGGCAATATGTTGCTCATAATTGGATGCTCACTTTTTTTTCTGTACAACGTGTTGCAATGGGCGAAGCGTTATTTCTTCCACAACCGCATTGTCAGCTGCTTGAAGCAAACTCATGACCGCGTCTGCCACTTGATTGGCGTGCAGTGCGTGCTGTTCTGCCTGCCCGGGTTCGAAAGAAAGGTTACTAAAGAAGTCGGTTCTAACCATACCCGGGTTAACAATACCAACATGGCAGTTTGCATTGGCGCATTCAGTTCTAAGTGATTGTGCTGCGCCTCGTAACCCGAACTTGGCTGCACTGTATATGCTGCCGAAGCGGCCGGCCTGTAAACCGGATTCTGAGCCGATGAAAACAATGTCGCTACGTGCCTTTGTTTTAAGATACGGCATAAGTGTTCGAACCACTGCCAGTGGACTAACCAGATTTAGTCTTAAATTGTGTTCTATTTGCTCAATCGAAAAATTTTCTAGCGCACCAAACTTTCCGACACCTGCGTTACAGACTACAGCATCAATTGATTGCAGAAGGTTTATGTCGGGGTTGCTGGCTGGAAACGGCTGAGCTGTTTCTGAAAGCAGTTCGCCAAGTGACGCGATATTTTTTAAGTCGGCAAGATCGGTACTGACCTGGTGCAAATTGTCGTGTGAATCAGTGCTTGAACGAGAAACCCCCACTACACCGTGCCCATGTTCCAATAGCCGATGCGTTATTGCGTTACCAATGCCTTTCGAGTGACCTGTAACAAGAACGATTCTCATGACACGCTCACGCATGGAAAATACTGAGCTGGTTTTATTCGCTTTAGTAACTGTGTTTCACAAAAGCTGAGCAGCGCTTGTTCTGATTGCTCATCATACGACAACATATTTCCACGCTTGTGCATATTGGCCGCTAGCAATGAAGACTCTGGGTATAAACGAATCATTTTTTTAAAAAATGGCTTCGGTAAGCGAAATGGACCCAGGCTGACAGAATGAATCGACTGAATCTCGAGATGACTAAACACTTGATCGAAAAGTTCAGAATACAGTGATTCAAAATTATCGGCTTTAAGGATGGGGTCGAACCGCAAACCAATTTTCCAACCATGCGCTTGTAGCGATTTTAACGCCTCGATACGCTTCGATACACTTGGCGTTTTATGCTCTTCCTGTGTAGCGATCTTTTCAGGGGAGAGGCTGTAGGCAATGACACAGTTATCTATGGCGGGTCGAGACAGCAGGTTTCGTATTTGCGTGCTCTTGGTTCTTATTTCCAGATTCCCGTTGGGCATATGACTAAACGCATCAATACACTCATCGATAAAGTGAGTCATTGGCTCAAGTGCAAGGGAGTCGCAGTCGTAACCTGAAAAATACCAGCTGGGGCTGGAATGGGTCGATATCGTGGTTTCAATGTCGTGGAAGAAGTCTTCATAGTTGACAAAAACAACGTAATTCGCCGACCGATACATGCCTTGCAAAAAACAGTACCGGCAATCGTATATACAGTTAAGCATGTGAGAAAAGTAGTAATTGTTTTTGCCACCAATGTGGTAGTCAGCAGGTGTTGGCAATACCCGATTCCCGTGTTTATTCGCCAGAATAAGTGCCGGATTGGATTTTTGAATACGAAAATTTTGGGCTGGAGCGTTGAACACGTCCGTATAGCGCTCTATGGGCACCTGACGGGCGTTTGGAAAGCGCTTTAGCATCGCTATGGTTCTTGGGTGTGTGAGCACCTCATTTTCAATGTAAATGGTGTCCATGCTTATCGGCCAATACCGGGTTGACGGTTAGTATTCGACATGAGCCTGATCTATAGTTTTTGTTAGCTGGTGGCGAATAGCCTTTGCGCTTTCAAGCTGTACTAGTTCGGTCTCACTGGGAAGCGTTTTAAGCAATGCCCGGTGGCGGTTCAAGAGCTGTACCAGTGCGTGTTTCTCGGTTTCTGTGTAGTGTATTCGGGCTTGTACTGCTTCGGCTAATGCATCGGTAGTTGCAGTTGATGGCAGTGCATCGAAGGGTAAAGCATCGCGCAGCTGCTCGATTGCAGGTATGGCGCATTGTATGCTGGCATGAACCGATTCTGCCGTTATGGCCTCGATGTTTATTTGTTTGTTATCCGACACCACTTTAAGGCTGTGTATAAATGCCAAATCGAGCACTTTGGTGGCTGCGGCAAATATGCCAGCCGCTTCCATATCAAACGCAGTGTGTTGTTTGTAATCGTTTGCCGGGGTATCAACGCTTAATACCCGCACAGATGTAAGCTTGGGTAGTTTGCGAACCGACGGTAAATGCGGGAACCACTGTTGAGCGCTTGCTTCATCCTGAACGTGATGCGCTATTAGTGTTTCACCCAAGGGCTGGTCGCTGCCGGCAATGCCCACGTTAATAATGGATGAAACCGTGGGGCACGAGTTCAACATAGTCGCGGTGGCAACAGCTGCGTTCAATTTCCCTACACCACATTGCAACAAAACCATTGTATCTGAGGCATGCATTTTCAAATGCGGGTGTGCAAAACTGCGCATGCCAAAGTGGGTGATGAGCGGCCGGGCTTCACTGGGCAGGGCGGTAATGAGGCAGGTAACAGACATACCGATATTGTAACCGTTTGGTGGCTTGCAGCGTTGCAGTTACACTAGGGGCATCTAATTGTGTGAGGTTGGTTGAAATGTTAATCAGTAATCTGGAGATATTGCCGGATCATAAGGTGGTGCGTCACCTTGGGTTGGTGCAGGGCAGTTCAGTTCGTTCAAAGCATGTGGGGCGGGATTTTATGGCGTTTTTCAAGAATATTTTCGGTGGTGAGCTGCGAGGGTATACGGAATTGCTGCACGAATCCCGGGAAGAAGCCACTTTGCGGCTGGTTGAGCAGGCCGAGCAAATAGGCGCGAATGCAGTGCTCAATGTTCGCTATAGCACATCCAGTATTGCTGCCGGCGCTGCTGAAATATTTGTTTATGGCAGTGCAGTAGAGATCGCTGATCGTGATTGAAGGCGTCTTATTTCTGGTGCTCATGAGCTGCGGGCTGATATTCGGGCAAATAGCCGAGAAGCGGCATTTAAAAAGCCTGGTTAAAAGGGAGCTGGAAAGCAATTCATTGCCCGCCATTGCCAGTAGATACCCGGTCGACGACCAACCGTATCAGCAGCACCTTGTGACCGGTGGTGTTGTAATCGCGTCTGATTACTTTAAATCGTTTACTGCCGGGTTAATCAATATATTCGGTGGAAGGGTGACGCCGTTTGAATCCCTACTCGACCGAGGGCGTCGTGAAGCTTTGTTGCGGATGAAAAGCAACGCACAGGATTTAAAAGCAGACTACGTATTCAATGTGAAGTTGGAAACCAGTCGTATTGCAACAGGACGAGCTGGTGCTATTGAAGTGCTTGCGTACGGTACTGCGTTAGTATCGGGTAACGATGCGAATAATGCTCCGACTATTGACTCGTCTAGTACAAACATTGCCGCATCAGGTGATAGAGCAATCAGTCATCGTAGTGTTGGCAATGCGAGTGCCATTAACAATGGTGGTATAGACACCACTGAGTCAAGCGAAACTTAAACGGACGAACATGCGCTACGAAAACCGCCAGCCTCCAGAAGGAATCAATATTACGCGTGTGAACCCTTACACGCAGTTTTTTAAATTGTTGTTAGCTGCAACGCTATTTCTGGTGCTTCTGGTTGTCGCGCTGCAATTTCTCGGTGGGTTTATGGCAAAGCGCGTGCCGTTTACCTATGAAAAGCAGGTTTCTGACAAACTCGGAATCGATCTTAACAGTGCCGGTGCATCACCCGAGATGATTCGCTATTTGAATGAGCTTGCGATCCGTGTTTCGCCTGGCATGCAATTGGGTGAATCGGTGGCTGTTGACGTTCACTACAATAGCGAAAACGTGTTCAATGCGTTTGCAACGATGGGTGGCAACCTGGTTTTTTACCGTGGGCTGTTGAAAGAAATTCCGCACGAGAATGCACTTGCGATGGTCATGGCGCACGAAATTGCCCATATAAACCATCGAGATCCAATGGCGGCATTAGGTGGCGGTGTCACCTCGTTGATTTTTACCTCTTTTATTACTGGCTCTTCAGGGTTGGCAGAGCGTTTCCTCAATAAGGCGACAACATTAACGAGCATGCAGTTCACACGCAGCATGGAAAGCGCCGCCGACGAGGCGGCACTTCGCGGGGTCAATGCACTCTACGGGCATGTAAACGGTGCGGCAGATTTATTCGAGGTGATGGGCGACCTTACTGGTGACACAAACCGAAACCCCAATATTCTGGAACGCTTTGCTACGACTCATCCATTGCGTGATGATCGAATCGGTGCGATTGTGTCGTTGGCAAAAGACAATGAATGGACACTGGAAGGTAAGCTTACGCCACTGCCAGCGGAATTTTGGCAATGGTTGAATGTCGATGACTAAGGCTTGTGGGTAGGTTATTAACGATGAAAATCGATGTCTATCGAGATTCACTGAGCCCCAACATTAACCAACGTGACTCGACGATTAATTGCGCGTCCGGTATCGGATGCGTTATCAGCTATTGGGTCAATTTCCCCCATACCTTCTACTGCCAGTCGCTGTCGATCGATTTCGTAGCGGTCAACCAGAATCCTCATTACCCGCAACGCTCGTCGATTCGATAAGTCAGCGTTGTAGCTGGCATCGCCGGTACTATCGGTATGGCCTTGAATAAGAATAGCTGTTCCAGCCAGTTCAGCATCGTTTAAAGCAATGCCAATTTCTCTGAGCTGTTCGCGAGCGTTGCCCTCGATAAGGTCAGAGTTAAACGCGAAATTGACTGTCAGGTCTATTTTGGCATTCTCACCGGTACTAAGCGCTGCAAGAATTGAACTGGCAGCCGCTATGTCTTTTCGGATGATCTCAGTTTTCATTGAGCTTGACCATCCATCCGGCTGTGTGGTTTTGCCGCTGGTGCGCCCACACGAAGATACGCGATCAACTTTTTCCATAGTGGCTCGGGAGAATTCGCTGCGCGTGTTAGCAGTGTCGGTTAATACGGCATCGGTGAAGTTTGCCCTTGAGAAATTTGAATTGATAAAACGCGCCCCGTAAAGGCAAGCGCCTATAAAGCTGGCGCGGCTTAAATCAGAATTTTCAAAAACGACTCCGCTGAGGTCTGCGCCATCAAAGTTTGCCCGCGATAAGTCTGAGTTTCTTATGTGCGAATCGGCGGCGACGACTTGGCCTAGTTTGGCTCTGGAGAAATCTGACGATGAAATAAGAGCGCCGTAAATATTAACTTGAGTCAGATTGGCCCGAGAGAGTATTGAACCCGAAATGCGTGCGCCGCGGAGGTTGGCCATGCTTAAATTAGAGCGGGAAAAGTTTGAGCCGGAAATTCGTGTACCGACCAAATCATTGCCTTCGAAGTTGCTGCGAGAATGATCAGCGTTGATGATTTCGCGACCGCTGAATTCTCCCGAGTTGGTTTTTCCCTCGGTAAAAACCACATCACCTTCCGTGATGGACACAACGCCAACGGTAACGCTTTTGTCGTCGATGCTAATACCAGGCAGATTTATTTCAACTGCCATCGATTGTGTGGTGCTTAAAATGAGTCCGCTGAGCGCTATACCAGTGATTTTGCCTTTCATTGTCAATCTCCCTGAGTCAGTCTTAGTGTGTTTTGTAGTGTTTGAGCGCAGCATATAGGGACAATACTGAATGACAACTGAACATCTATTGCAACTGCATACTTTAATGGCGATTGAATAGAGGGAGATCAGACTGGCTTTTACAATTACAGCGTTTCATTCAGCGAAAGAACAGGACCGCTCAGCCACACTGGTTCGAATGAAAATTATATAGCGCTGTTCAAGCCGCGCTTGCAGAAAACACCGCCAGCGGTTGACCAACGCTTTGCTCAGGTAATAACAATTGTGGAGTTCAGCTTGCCGTTAATTCATGCTCCTTTATCCAGCGATCGATCAAAAATCTTGCTATTGAATCAGTTCTTGGTAATTGAAATTCGTATTGTTCATCACCCCATGTGCCAAATGTTTTGAGTTCTTCTGCGGTGAACCAGCGGGCATCATCGAGTTCTTTCGGGTCTATGGTTATTTCCGTGCTTGTTGCTGTGGCTTCAAAGCCGAGCATGATAGATCGTGGGAAGGGCCATGGTTGTGATGCAATGTAGCGAACGTTCTCTGTTCTTATATTCGCTTCTTCAAATACTTCGCGTTGCACGCCTTGCTCAAGGCTTTCACCGGTTTCCACAAAACCTGCCAGTGTGGAAAAAACGCCTTTCGGCCATGCCGCGTTTCTTCCCAACAGGCATTGTGCAGGTGCATTATTAGTTGCATCGTGAGTAACCAGCATAATAACTGCTGGGTCTGTGCGTGGAAAGCTCTGGTAGTTGCATGCAGAGTTGTCGCAAGTCTTGGCGTGTCCACCATTTATGCTATGCAAGGCGTGCCCACATCGACTGCAGAATCGACAACTGTCGTGCCAGAACAACAATCCGCGTGCGTAAGCCATGAGTGCGCCATCGTTGGCGTTGAGTGCGGGTCCGATAACGCGTAAGTCGTCGAAACGAACCGCGTTGAATTCGGGCTCTGTTGTTTGAGCGAGTGAAAGCCAGCTCGTTAGTTGGGGTTCTTCGAGACTCGATAAGCTGCGGGCGAAAACAGGTGTTGTATCGAGCAAGCCTAAGAACAAGTCTGCATCGGCGCTTGCTGGGCACTGCGTAACTGGAATAGTGATCATTGCCGGCCCTGAGTTGCCAGCTACGTTGTTTTTGTCACCAACCAACAGTTTTCCGCGCCAGACGGGTAGTAGCAACGCACGCTCGGATTCAAAAAGTGTTTTAAGCGTCGCACCATCACTGCGAAGATGGTCAGCCCGATCGAGCGGCGTGTTTGAGTAGAACATGATTGAAATCTGGCGTTGGTATCGTTGCAGTATAGCGATGAATTGAGGCACTATTCGTACTTTAAGTAAATTCACCTGTGCTGCCGCTCAACCTAGTCTGAGCTGCCGAGAATCGTTCTACGATGAGTGTGCTGCAAATAAACTCTGGCCTGGTAAAAACAGATACCGGTGCTGTGGCCTCGCTGAGTTCTGGTTATCAGTTAAAGCTGGACATTCTGGAGCCCTGGCTTTGCCGCGTGGCAATATTGCCAGAGGATAACGACTTTGTTGCCAATACCTGGATGATTGCGCCACCGGACACAGACATCGACTGGCAGGGTCGGAGTCGTCTGGCCAGCGATGGGTTCAGTAACCCGCCAACGACAATGTCAGCCGATGCAACTGCTTTGCACAGTGAGCATTTCTCGCTAACAGTAAAGGGCGAGTCGCTGTCAATCGATATCGACAGAATTCGCAATGGAAGGGCGCAAATGCTTTTACAAGATCGCCCTATGGCTGCGTATCGTGTGTTGCCCAATCGTGGGCTTATTCAACATGCACAACTGCGAGATTTAACCAGTCTGCACCTTGGCTTGGGCGATAAAGCTGGCTCGTTGGATAGAACCGGCAAACGTTTTCGTGTTCTGCAAACCGATGCGTTGGGTTATAACGCTGAAACCTCCGATCCGTTATACAAACATGTGCCCTGGATTATCACTGGTAACCATGCGCAAGGCTATTGTGGCGTGTTCTACGATACGTTCGCTGAAACCAATATCGATCTTGGTGCGGAACATTCGAATTATCACAAACACTACCGTGTGGTGGAAGCGTATGAGAAGGCTCTGGTTTACTACATTGTCGATGGGCCATCATTGGCTGAGGTTGTTAGTCGTTTTCAGTCTCTGGTGGGCAAGCCGCACTTTCAACCACGATGGTCGATGGGCTTTGCGCACACATCCATGCATCTAGCCGATGCAGACAATGCGCAAAGTGCGATACTCGACTTTGTAGAAGAGTCTTATAAAAGATCAATGCCATTAAGTGCAGTACATTCAGGTTCTGGTTATACCACCAGAGATGATGGTCGGCGCTATGTCTTCACATGGAATACCAAAAAATTCCCCGATAAAAACGCTTTTTTTGCCCGGTTAAAAAACGCCGGGTTGCATACCTGCGCCAATATCAAGCCCGTGTTGTTGCGTGAGCACCCGTTGTTCGATGAAGTGGCGGCATTTGGTGGCTTTATAAAAGATGGAAAGGGTGAGCCCGCTATTGAAATGTTCTGGGGAGGCCCAGGTGCCAGCCTCGATTTTACTCACCCGCAAACCGTTCAGTGGTGGCAAGCAGGTGTGACAAAGCAAGTGCTTGAAGCCGGTTTTACATCAACATGGAATGATAACAATGAATGTGAAATCTGGGATGAGCAGGCAACAGTAAACGGATTTGGTAGCCCGTTAAAAGCCATGGATGTGCGGCCTATTCAGGCCTTACTGATGTTGCGTGCAAGCTTTGAAGCAACGCTTGCACATGAACCGAAAAAACGTCCCTACACCATTTCACGCGCAGGCCCTGTGGGTATCGCGCGCTATGCGCAAACGTGGAGTGGTGATAACAAAACATCCTGGCATACATTGGAATGGAATTTAGCCAATGGCTTGTCAATGAGTCTGTCCGGTTTGCCCTTTCACGGGCACGATATTGGCGGGTTCGATGGACCCAAACCAGACGCTGAATTGCTTTGTCGCTGGGTGGAAATGATGTGTCTGCACCCGCGTGCTGTAATGAATTCATGGAAACCGCAGGAAACAAACCCAGCAACACTGCCTTGGATGTATCCTGAGGTTGAAGCACAGATACAATCGGTGCTAACGCTTCGCTATCGATTTCTTCCCTTGTTATATCACCTGAGTTGGCACTCGCACGAAACCGGTGAGCCAACCATTGCACCGATGATGCTGCACTTCGATGACGATAGCTGCATTAACGATCACACCCAATTTATGGTCGGTGATGGTGTTCTGGTAGCGCCTGTCATTCGCAAGGGTGATATCACGCGGTCAGTTTATCTGCCCGCTCATTCGGAAGGATGGTTTGCTTTTGATCCGCATGTTGATTTCACAACCAACACCGCCCCCTGGTACGCCGGTGGCGAAACCGTCGTGGTCGATGCGCCGTTAGGGTCGTTGCCCGTATTTGTCCGTGCAGGCGCCGTACTACCCATAGCCGAAGACTGGCAGGCACATTCCCCACACGATGCAACACAGGTTTCAATTATCGTTTTTGTTGGGCCAGGTTCTGGAAAAGCTACGCAACGGATTTTCACCGACGATGGGGATTCATGGCGCTATCAGGAACAGCAGGCATCGTTGTTGGAGGTTGGCGTGAGTTGGGATACAGAAAACGTCAGAGTTGATGTTCACGAGAGGTGGTCGGGTGATTCACGTCCCTCGCATTCTGTGAACGTTATTGGACTGAATGAGCGTACGTTAATCGTTAACTCGACTATTTGAGAATGACATGAAAATTCAATCGTTAGATACCTATGTGGTTGGCAATCCACCGCCGCATTTCGGTGGACAGTATTTTGTCTTTGTACGGCTCACAACCGATGATGGCATAGAGGGGTTTGGCGAAGTGTATACCGCCACATTTAGTCCGTCGGTGGTTGAGGCAATGATTAAAGATGTGTTCGAGCATCATCTGATCGACGCTGATCCGTTTCATATCGAAAAGTTATG
Organism: uncultured Granulosicoccaceae bacterium; assembly: GCA_937922945.1. Taxonomy (GTDB): domain Bacteria; phylum Pseudomonadota; class Gammaproteobacteria; order Granulosicoccales; family Granulosicoccaceae; genus Granulosicoccus. The sequence continues at coordinate 59,014 of CAKZUP010000009.1, read as the reverse complement.
GCGACGCGTTTATGGTCGTGGCTATACCCTACGCCCGGATGTGTCGCTAATGAGCGTGCTCAGCGGTTTGGAAACCGCGTGCTGGGATATTGTGGGCAAAGCGGTGAACAAACCGGTTTATGAGTTGCTTGGTGGTAAGGTTCACGATCGCTTGCGAAGTTATACGTATATCTATCCACGCGAAGGCGAAGACGACTCTGTCTACCGTGACCCCGATCTGGCTGCGGAGCGCGCACTGGAATATATCGACATGGGTTTTACCGCTTTGAAGTTCGATCCAGCTGGTCCTTACTCCGTCTATGATGGCAGGCAACCCTCGCTCAGCGAACTCGATCGTTCTGAGCGGTTTGTAAAAACCTTACGCAGCGCTGTGGGCAAACGGGCTGATCTTCTATTTGGTACGCACGGCCAATTTACCGCCTCTGGTGCGATTCGTCTGGCCAAGCGATTGGAAAGTAGCGATCCATTGTGGTTCGAAGAGCCGATGCCACCAGATAACCCGAAAGAGATGGCAAGGGTTGCAAGGCAAACATCGATTCCAATAGCCACCGGAGAAAGGCTAACCACCAAGTATGAATTTGCACGAGTGCTTGAACATGAAGCCGCGTCGATTCTGCAAATGGCATTAGGCCGGGTAGGTGGTTTACTGGAAGGTAAAAAAATTGCGTCTATGGCAGAAACCTACCATGCGCTCATTGCACCTCACTTGTACTGCGGCCCGATAGAAGGTGCCGCGAATGCGCAACTTGCAACCTGCACACCCAACTTTTTAATTCTGGAAAGTATCGAATGCTGGGGCGGATTTCATTCAGACATACTGCGTAAACCCATGACGTGGGAAGACGGTTACGTTATTCCATCCACCGAACCGGGGATAGGGGCTGAACTGAATATTCAAGTTGCAAAGGCCCATCCTTATAAAGGGACCAAATTGCATTTAGGTATGGCCGAAGATCCTGTGTTGCCCGAATAGTTCGGGCTATCCGGCTCGGTTCATTAAACTGTGCATGTATAGTTTAGTTAGGCCGCGCTTTATTGATGCATTTAACGCAGCATTGGTTGCTGAATCGGGTCGGTGAAAGCGCAGCTTAACCAAGTCATCACCAACAGACTTTATTAAGCTCGACTTTGGTAGCGATTCGGCCGCTCTATTAATGAGCTGGTTTGGTGTTTCCGTTGTTTCGCGTTGTATGCCTAAGCGCCCCAGCGTTCTGACATAACGATTCCACATACGATCGGCTGGTGTTTTACCGCTTGCTCGGCGTAGTGGCATGCCGAGCACCGCAAAACACCAAATGGCCGAGATAATTAAAACCAGTATGGTTATTTGCCATAGCTGGAGTTTTGGAAAGCCGAGTTTCTGCCAGATTCGATTTTGCGATTCGTTATTGAAATTAACGACCAGCCTTTGCCAGTCATGATTCATTTCATCCATGCTGAGCTTGAATCGTTTTAGCCAGCCGTTACCAGAACGAGCCATCATTGGAATGGGTTCGCCGTCACCTAACGCTGCTGCCATGCTGGTATCCACTCGTGCGGGTGCAACCGCACCTGTGGGGTCGTATCTTACCCAGTGGCCATCGATAAAGGCTTCAGCCCATGCGTGCGCATCCGATTGGCGCACTATCATGTAGTTTCCGTTCATCTCACCACCAAGATACCCGGTAACCACTCTTGCCGGAATAGCAGCGGCTCTTAGCAACACAACAAAAGCCGATGCGTAGTGTTCGCAGAATCCTTCGCGGGTGTTAAACAGAAATTCATCAACCGGGCTATTGCCCAGTAAACTTGGCTGGAGCGTATAGTGAAAGTTCTCTTGGTTAAAATGCCTTAAAAGATTCTCTATGTACTGCCGATCGCTGCCAGCCTGCGCGCGCATTTGTGCGGCGAACGCCATGGTTTTCGGGTTTTGTCCGGCTAGCTGGGTTTGAATAGGCTCAGGCCTTATCGGCGGTTTGAATTTGTCGGATAAGCTGGAACTTTGCTTATAGCGAACCACCTGAGTTATCGGCTTTGAGCTTTTCAGCTGCAAGTCTGCGGTGATGCGTGCCATGATCCGGCTATCGGCCTCATCCACGGTATCCGACATTGGAACAGAGGTAGGGTAGTCGAGCGCGAACAACCAGCGTTGGTGGTTGGGTTGCATCATCACGGTATATTCAAGCGAGTTAGGACGCTGAGAACCCGATACCTGTATTCGAGTTGGATTGGTACTGGCAGACCAGTTAAATCCGTCGAACTCATTGAGCACAGGGCCGCGCCAATAGCGTTGATCCGGGGGTGGCGGCGAGCCTTTAAATTCCACTCTGAATGCCACCTCATCAGACAATGATAAAGAGCCAATGGACCCGGGCGACATGGAGTCGGACAAACCGGTTTTTGCCGTAGCATCATCGGGCAAAGACCATAATGGCCCTGGTAAGCGTGGGAACACCACAAACAACAATGCTGCCAGCGGTGCACCTTGTAACAACAGCTTGCCGACCATGCGAAGATTTTGTTTTGTCTTGGGCGCGTTGGTTGAATCGCGAATAACAGCCAGTGCATTACCCAGTGCCAACACCGCGGGTAGCGTGATTAATGCCGACAGAATAGATTGAGAATAAAAATATTGAGTCATCAGCAAAAAGCCTGCAAGACACAGTAACAGGGTCGATTCTGCTGGCCTCTTTAATTCTGCAAACTTGGCCGAAACCAAAATAAACAGAAACGCCACGCACGGGTCGCGACCTAAAAAGTATCCATAGTGTGTTCGTACCAATATGGCGCCGCTTACCGCGATAACGATCAGACTAACGGGTGTTAGCAGGAAATTAATCGCCGTTGATGGGCTGTAGTGTGCAAGTAACTTTAGTCCGATAATGCTTACACCAAGAGCGCTCACCCAGATGGGAAGGTGTAACAGGTGCGGCAGCTGCGATAACAGCAGCAGTGCGGCTAATGCGTGCAAGCTTCGCTTGTCCAGTTTTACGGCACTTTGCTTAGGTTTTCGTCGACGCAAAAGCCGAGACTTACCCAGAAGCCCGATCATGATGGCTGTCCGTATTTTGCCAATGCGACCAATGCGCGTCGTTTTTGTGCACTGCCAAAGCCAGGCTCTAAACGCGTATCTGCCAACTCGAATGAGTATTCGGTTCGGGATTTTTCGGCCAACAGTACCCACGCCGCCATGCGCGAAAGCTGTTGTTCTAAATCGTGCAACCCGGTAGAGCGCAAATCAAAGTGCGTTTTACCACCGGAACTTTCGTCGTCAAATGTTTTAACGAACAGGCCTTGTCCGCGTGCCGCTGCTTTCCACGCGATAGACGATAGCGTGTCGCCGGGGTTGTATTCGCGTAGGCCTGAAATATCACCTTGAGTTGATAAGCGCGATTGTTCGCCGGCTGATTCCACCGACAGTGCGGGCAGCGGTGGTGGTGTGCTTTCGGGTTTGGGGTAAACAATGGCCTCGGCATTACCATGAACGTAACACCAACAGCGCCATAGTCCTAACGGATACGTACTGGTAATCGTTAGCCTGCCCAGTTTGCGAACACCACGTTCGGTGGTTGCTTTAATTAGAACAACATTCTCTGTGTTTTCGGTTTGTACATCGATTACACCCGATGTATCCGTTGCCTTAATCGTCAAGCCTATACGGTCAAGTCTGGATTGATTTTTTACCTTGATGCTGAATTCTGCGCTTTCGCCTGCGAAGCTATCCTTGCTACTAATTTTTTCGCATGTAATGCCAGCAACGTTTCGATAAGTATGTAGCAGCGAGGCTGCAAATAAACCGGTGAGTAAAAAACACAGGGCATAACCCAGGCTCAATGCGTAATTTACTGCGGCGATCAGCATGATCAGTAGCGAGAAAAGATAGGCTAGTCCGCGTCTTGTAGGCAAAATGTAAATGCGTTGATGTTCTATCGTGAGAGGCAGAACATCTTCCGGGCGCGTACGGAAAAGTCGTTGCTTGAACGATGTGGCTTCCGGTTTGGTTGCCGATCTTGCTGTCGGCTTGGCTGCCGATGTTGCACCAATGGAGTTCATGCGTATTCGGTTCGCCGAGTGCGTGTTTTTAAGGCGCGGGAACGGTGTTGAGTATATCCATGGCCGCTGCCTGGCCAGTACTCACTCTACCGGTAAGGCGGTGACCCGCCATAGCAGGGAACGCGCGAAGCACATCATCGGGGAGCACATGGTCTCGTTGGTTGATATAGGCAAGGGCTTTACATAAACGAACCAGATTCAAACCAGCGCGTGAACTCAAGCCGTTGCCGTTTTCGCGCGAGCGCAGAAGCAATGCCAGTATGTAGTCGTACAACGATTCTGAAACGTGCACCGCGTTGGCCTCTTCACTCCATTGTCGAAGTTGCTGTACCGAACCGACAGGTTCAAGGTTTGCGATCAGTGAGCGTTTGTCGCCGTCTTCCATTAGCGCCCGTTCGGTGGCGGGATCAGGGTATCCCAGCGCGAGTCCAACCAGAAAGCGATCCAACTGGGATTCAGGTAGTGGGAATGCGCCAAGCTGCTCTACCGGATTCTGCGTGGCAATAACAAAGAATTCATCCGGCAGAGGGTGGGTGTTTCCGTCAACGGATACTTGCCGTTCTTCCATGGCCTCAAGCAATGCGCTTTGTGCCTTTGGCGGCGCACGATTAATTTCGTCTGCAAGCAGAACCGATGTGAAAACCGGGCCGGGCCGGAAGTCGAATGATTGTGAATGACTATTGAAAACCGATACACCCACAACGTCGGCTGGCAATAGGTCGCTGGTGAATTGCACGCGTTTCCAGTCCAGGCCCATGCTGACGCCCAGCGCCTGTGCCAGCGTCGTTTTACCTGTACCTGGAACGTCCTCGATGAGCAGATGACCTTTTGCCAGCATGCAGGCCATCGCCAGCTCAAGCTGGTCTCGTTTGCCGAGTAGTATGCTCTCTAGCTGCTCAAACACCTGCGATACGTTGCCAAAGGCTTTTACTGGAAGAGTCTGAGCTGTGTTATTCATAAGGCGCAATTGATCAGGTCGTTGTAGAGTAAGGTATCGGCCGAAATCAGCATCGCTAACGGGTTGAAACATCGACTAGCGTCCGGTTTCAATGCTGCAACCCGGCTTTGTGGGCAATTGCTCAAATCCTTATGTCAAAACCGACAGTTTTGCCATGCTGTTGATATCCGGTTCGGTTATCGGGGTAAGCTTCTCAGCGCGATGGATCGTGGCTTGCAAGATTACAATCAGACTTGGTTCTCATACTTGGGTTTCAAGCTTGGATCCCAACAAACGGGCCTCGACTGAACCAAGTGGAATCGGTGTGCGAAAAAGCGCTACAAACGATATAAAAAAATGACCTTACCTGAACTTTCAAAAACCGTTTTATTGGCTTGGCTACCGCTCGTTGCGGCGCTTGGGTATACAACTAAAGCGCAAGCTCACGGCGATGAGCATGCTGACGAACCCAACACCGGACCACTAATAAGTATGGTTGCACCTGCGGCGTCTTCGCCGATAGCTGCCAGTGACATTGTGCGCGATGCGCCGGTGCCCACCATTAACCCTTCCATTGGCGGCCAATGGTCAGCAGTATACGATTGGCCGTTGGTGGCAGTACATGCAGCGTTGCTACCAAATGGAAAGGTGCTTGCCTGGGATGCAACACCTGATGACTCCGACGACGATCCGCATACCACCGACAACTACACCACGCGCGTTACGTTGTGGGACCCCATTGCGGATACGCATCAGCAAACCAACAACGACACCGATACCGATTTGTTTTGCGCAGGCTCTGCTCATTTATGGGACGGTCGAATTCTGTTTGCTGGTGGAGACGGTGGTCGGGCCGGTGCAAACGGTCCTTTGGCAAACAGTAATATCTACAACCCTGTTACCAACACGTGGCATCGCACCGTAAACATGAATGCACCACGCTGGTACTCGTCGGTGGCAGCGCTGGCAAACGGAGAAATGCTTACTCTAGGTGGAACCTATGAGCCATCTCCTTTAGGTGAGGTTTTTCAGTTTGACCAAACCTGGCGTGCATTGAGCGGCTCTTATCCGATAGAGCTCACAGGCGATTACCAATGGTTGCAACAAACTCCCGAAGGCTCGGTTCTATCATTCGGCCCTTCTAATTTACTGTTGGATATAGAGACGGAAAATAGTGGACGCTATACCGCACAAACCACACGTGACTCGGTTGAGAATCGTGACTATGGCAGCTATGCCATGTATACAACAGGAAAAATATTGGTTGCAGGTGGTGGACAAGGTTTAAACACCGCCGTGGTCATCGATACAGCTACTCGACAAACCACAGACACAACACCGTTGTTTAATGGACGACGGCAACACAATCTCACCATACTCGCAGACGGTTCTGTTTTAGCAACAGGCGGTAATAGCGATGGGGCTCAATACTTTAGCCCGACAGCGCCGGTAATGGTGCCGGAGTTGTGGCAGCCGGACACTGGTCGATGGACAGAGCTCAATACGATACCAACCGACCGGCAGTATCATTCCATCGCGATGCTCTTACCCGATGGCAAGGTATTATCGGCCGGCGGTGGTATTTGTGGTGATTGTTATGCGCTTGGTTATGAAGAGCGCAATGCCGAAATATTTAGTCCGCCGTATTTGTTTAATGCGGATGGAACGCTTGCGACACGGCCGGCGTTGGCGTCCGTACCTACTGCTGCCGATTATGCAAAATCGATGTTTATCAGCGTTGATCATAATGAGGCAATATCGAAAGCCCATTTAATAAAAATTGGCTCGGTTACACATTCGGAGAATCAAGATCAACGTTTGGTGCCATTAAGCTTTACGCAATCAAACAGAAGACTAACATTGACAATGCCAGAGTCGAGAAACGTTGCGCCACCTGGTCATTACCTGTTGTTTGTTGTAGATGAAAATGGTGTGCCATCTGAAGGTTCTATGATCAAAGTCGGTCAGCCACTGATTGGTTCACAGCAGTTGGTTAAATCTACATTGGAAGTCGATGCGCTTGATACCTACTTAACCCAGCCAACGCAGCAAGCGATTGAAATTGAGTTGAATGCGTTGCCTGCCACGCGCTTACGTGTTTCTGCCAGTAGCTTTAATGATCAAACGCAATCGCCAACCGTATTGTGTACCGCCGATGTAAGTTCAGAATCCGGCGCCGTGTGCCGGCTTAATACGGAGGTGGGAAGCCAGTTATACATTTCGGTGAGCGGTGCGAACCGTAGCGATTACACGTTGGTTTATCGCGACACAGATCAAACTATTGACAATGCTTCACCTGAACAAAACGTACCTGATTCTCCCGAGACTGTCTCAAATGCTGGGGGAGAGGGTCAATCGGAAGGCAATAACGGTTCTGAGCAGCCCGTAGCGTCGTCTGATGGCGTTGCCAGTGTTCGGGTTGGTGGTGGATTTATCTCAGGCTTTTTGGTGCTCACGTTGCTCATATCGGCGCTAATACGGGTAAATTGTCGTCTGAAACGGCGTGTTTAGCGAAATCAGTGTTAAGCACTTGTTATACTGTGGTTAACTATCGTTTCCAAGCCTGCCAGTACTTCACGCGTGAAAAATTTTCTTAAGCCCGATCGTCACACACATAAAGACCCCGAAGTTCGAATAGCGAGTCTGGATTCGATGGACAGTAACTCGCCTGAACATCAGCTGCTAATTGAACGTATGGCCAGTACCGATACTGATGAATCGGTGCGTGCTGCTGCCATTGCTAACCTCTCCAGTGTGTCTGTGTTACAGCGCGTACTTGATGCGCAACCAGCGATGGCTGGTTCGATTGAATCTCGTATAACCCAGTTATCGCTTGAAAGTGCCATAACAGATTCAGAAGCAGAAGCGCTACTGAACAAACAGGCGTCTGTTTACGCACCGCTATTGGCAGCCAACAGTAGCAGCGAGTCAATTCGTACTGCCGCATTGGCAAGAATCACCGATGAATCGGCATTACTTGGCGTGCTTGAGCAGACGCGATTTCATGATGTACGCGTGACCTGTGCCAAACAGTTGAAAGACGATAACAACATAAAGGCGGCCTTAGTCGCGTGCCGATCTCGCGATAAAGAGGTAGCGAAGCTATTACAGTCTGGACTGGATGAAAGAGCTGCTCTGGAAGCGGAAAAAACGGCAGCTCAAGAGCTGGTTGTGTCTACGCTTAACTCCATGGTGTCTTTGTCCGAGAGCGTTTGGTCTCCACAGTATGCCGGTCGCTATGCAGCATTAAAAGCCAAGTGGGAATCGGTCGGTACGGAGTATCGCGCAAATGATGAACCTCAGTTTGCAGCTGCAAGTCAGAAAGTCAGCGAAGTCATTAAAGAACACGACGATAAAGCCAAGGCAGAAAAATTATCGGCTGAACCGGTTGTAACCCCATCCTCGGATGCAAGCCAATCCAATCCGCCATCAGAAGTTTCAGCCGAAAAGGTTAGTACGGCGGCGGTCGAGGTAACACCTGCCAAGCCAGATCCCGCACGCGACGCTTTGTTGCTGGCGTTGAAAGAGGTAAAGCTGGAAGAGCTTGATAAGTTTGAATACGCCGAACCTATTGCGGCCGGGAGTGACAGCGAAAAAGTGCTTGCGCATGCAAAATCGGTGGGTGTGTTATTCAATCCGCCATTCGAGTTGTCGAAAGGACGCCCTGGCGCTATCAAAGATCGAACAAAACGCGTTCAGGCGCTACTGGACACACAGTCTGTTTTACCGGGTATCAATGTTGAACAGTGCGCTTATATTGCTGAATTAAAAGCACACGCAACAGCACTTGAAAACCGTTTGGAGAAAGCCAAGCAAGAATCTCTCGATAGAGCAAAAGCTACGCATAAGCAATTTGCCGCTTTAGCAGCAACCGTTACCGATGGTAAGTGGGGCCCAGCGAGTAGTATGTTTCGCAGATTGCAAAAGAAAGTCGATGCGATGGAACCTGCCGAGCGAAGTCAGTTCTCAGACAAGCTACTAAGAGCAGAAAAACAACTCGATGAAATGGCCGATTGGCAAGACTTTGCGGCCAGACCAAAATTGGAAGCGCTATGCGATGCCATGGAGGCCTTGCCCGCAAAAGAATTAAAACCTGAAGCGCTGGCGAAGGAAATAAAAACCTATCAAGCCCAATGGAAAAGCCTGGGTGCTAGTCGTGCATCGAATGATCTCTGGACAAGATTTAAAACAGCGGGTGATACCGCATACGAACCTTGTAAGGCGTACTTTGCCGAGAAGCAGGAGCAGCGTGAAGCCAAACTGAATGCGAAAAAAGCGTTGTGCGATAAGCTTGAGCAAGAGTTTAAAGCGATCGATTGGGATGCGCCTGATTGGAAAGCGATACAACGGACAGTGAACAACGCAAAGCGCGATTGGAGTAATAATCGTGTGCCGGATAGAAAACCAGACAGAGCGTTGGAGCAGCGTTTTTCAGACGTACTAAAACCCTTCGACGAGAAACTGTCTGAACAGTACGATGCCAATGTACTGGAAAAACAGGAATTAATAGAAAAAATTAAAAAGCTGGCTGAAGCGGATATCAATCAGCACTCAGCCAATCAGGCCAAGCGTTTGCAAAGTGCCTGGAAGCAAGTGGGTATTGTTCGTAGAAAAGATGATCAGGCTTTATGGGAAGAGTTTAATTCGCATTGCAAAGTCATTTACAAACATCAGCATGAGCAAAAGCGAGAGCAGTATCAGGCGAGTATGGGGCACGTCTTCCGAGCGCGTGACATTATTAAAGAGCTAAGGAAAATCTCCAGATCATCTGAAAGTGACGACCAGCAAGTACAAGCGCTGCAAACAGAATTTCAATCGCTGGCAGATTTTCCTGAAAAAGAAAAGAAGTTTCTCATTCGGGATTTTCGTGGTGCGCTGGATGCGTGTTCTAAAATGCAGGAGAACGCTAAGAAGCAACGAGTAAAAGCCGAAGCAAACGAAGTGGTTCGGCTGGTTGAGTTGTGCGAGCAGCTTGAAATTGCGGTTGAGTCGCCTGAAAATAACACCGATACATTGCGCGACGATGTCAAACATGCATGGGAAAATTCAGAATCGAGTATAGCTCGAGAAATGCTTGGCAAATTGGTAGCAAGGCGTGAGGCCGCGCTGAAGCATCTGGAAAACAACACTCAGTTCGACTACGACGAGAATGAAAAAGTACGGCGTCAAATCCTGATCAGAATGGAGATTCTGGCAGACAAAGATACACCCGCTGAAGATAAAGCACTTCGGATGCAGTATCAGCTGGAAAATTTACGCGAGGGTATGACATCTTCTTCTGTCGTTGATAAGCGCGCAGAACTTAAGCAGTTGGCGATTGACTGGTATGCGTCAGGACCGGTGAAGCAGTCTCTGAAAGATACATTGCAATCCCGTTTCCTCAGTGCCAGCAATCAGTAGTGCGGTCTATGCAATCCGGACTCACTCAACAAGCACTTGAACGTGCTATTGAGAATAACGAGCTTATTCTTTATTACCAACCGAAAGTTAATCTGCTTACGGGAAACGTAATCGGTGCCGAGGCGTTAGTCCGCTGGAATGTGGGCGAGGGTGACATCATTCCACCCAATGTGTTTATACCTTTGGCGGAAAGCAGTGGTTTACTTCACGACATCACGGTGATGTTGCTCGATCAGGTGGTAAATGCCTCACAGGAATTGCGTAACATCGGGCTCGATCTGTCTTTGTCTATGAACGTTGCTCCAAACGACCTTCAGTCTCAAACTATCAGTGAGCAGATAAAAACATACTTAGAAAAAAACGCCATCAAACCAAGTGATTTACAAATAGAAATCACTGAAAGTGCGGTAATGGGTAGCTTTGATCAAATTCGTGAAGATATTATCCGTCTGACAGAGCTGGGCATTGACGTACTCATGGACGATTTTGGAACGGGGTATTCCTCCATTGATCGGCTCAGTCAATTGCCCTTTTCAGCTCTGAAGCTCGATCAAGGTGTGGTTAGACGCATGGGTACATCGCGGCAAAACTTAAATGTTGTAAAAGCATCCATATCGATGGCGCGTGAACTGCGCATGACATCAGTGGCTGAAGGTATAGAGTCCAGTGCGACTTATCATTTTCTTATGGCAAACGGTTGTGAGGAGGCGCAAGGGTTTTACATCAGTCATCCGTTGTCTCTGGATGCGCTCAAAACATTCGCATCAAAGTCACATGAATTTGATGGTTCACAAATCGGTCGTATTCATCAGGCTGTTCATAATGTGCTTCATCACAGGAAATGCCTGTTCGATGTGATCTATTGTGCGCGTGTTGGTGCAAACGCATGTTTACCGTCAGTGATAGACCCGGACATCAGTGAAAGACTGGAAGCCTCCCGGCTGGGAAGCTGGTATTTTGGAGTGGGCCAACAGTTGCGCGGAACTGCTTCGTTCGATTCTCTGGAACAACCGATCCGTGAGTTATACGGGTTAACTCAAAGCATTCTGGATAGGCGTAACGTTAATGATGAAAAATACGATTTGGAGATGGCAGTAACCAGAATGGATTTACTGGTAAATCAAGTAATTTCTTTGTTGCATAAATTAGAAAGTTCGCTGCTGCTTAAACATTGAGCGATGCAAAGGTGCTATTTTAATGCTGTACCTGTTTGGTTGGTCTGCATGTTAAAAATAGCCCGGAACACTAACAATAACAATAAGCCAGATTGAACTTCAGTAATAATAGTCGTCTCTAATCATTAGTATTCGACTTACAAGAAACCCGCATTAAGCACTTAATACACTATCTTGAGGAGCCTGCCTGTGCATGCCGACGATCTTCGATACCGTAATGACAAAGCCCAATCTGATGCTTTGCTTGAAGACAAAACGGTTAAACGCGTAAACGATGCATTAGAAGAGCACGAAGCCGAAGGACCAACTGGTTTACGAAGACGATTGTTGTCAACGTCTGTACGTTTGAGCCGTAAAATGGCGCCGGACATTTATAAATTATCCGATGAATGCATCGAGCGTTTATCTATGGATATACCGTTAGAGTTGTACGTTTATGCGAGCCCGCAATTTAACGCAATGTGTTTCAAGCCGGAAGAGGGGCGTTTGTATGTCATGTTTTCTTCTGCGCTGTTAGAGAGCTTTACCCCAAAAGAATTACAGTTCGTTATGGGGCATGAATTCGGTCATCATGTCTACAACCATCACGCCATCCCAATTGGCTATATCGTGAAAGGGCGAAGCAGGCCCGATCCCAAGCTGGCTTTGAAGTTGTTTGCCTGGTCCCGTAACGCCGAAATTTCAGCCGACAGGGCGGGCGCTTATTGTGCTCAGGATTTTCACAGTGTCGCCAGTGGATTATTCAAGTTGGCGTCTGGTTTAACCGGCAATACCGTTAAGTTTGAATTAGATGAATTTTTGCAGCAAGTCGATGATATGCAAGCGGCTCATGATGAACCGGGGCAGGGTGCGCCGGAAGGCGATTGGTTTTCAACGCATCCGTTTAGTCCGTTACGTGTGAAAGCGCTGCGTTTGTTTTTTGCGTCAAATTTGATGGATAAGTCTGGCACATCACTAGACGAACTCGACGTGGGTGTGCAAAGGCTAATGAGTCTGATGGAACCTAGCTACCTCGATGCAAAAACAGATACTGCTATAGCTATGCGGCATTTATTGTTCGCAGGTTCAATAGTCGTTGCGAATTCGGCTAATGGTATTTCAGATGAAGAGATAGCGGCGTTTGAGAAGTTCTTCGAGAAAGGTGAATACAGCGACAAGTTAAATCCACAGCGTATTAAGGAACAACTTCCACAGCGAATTGAACGGGCAAAAGAAAACTGCACAGATACTCAATGCATGCAGGTAATCCGGGATCTTTGTGTTATTGCTATGGCTGATGGTGCTGTGGTAAATGCAGAGCAGGATGTGCTGAATCAAATTGCCGATGGATTGGGTATCTCACGTACCTTTGTGGCCCAAACCATCGAGCAAGATCTAGAGCCTGACTAATTACTGTTGTACTGCTGACTCCATGCAGCCAAAGTAATCTGGTTTATAAGTCAGCCTTATCCTGCCACTGGCTCGCACTATATAGGTGCGAGCGCCCTAAAATAAAGCGCTAATTGCCGGTTAAAAACCAAGATAGCGCTTTCTTGGTTCATAGGATGCACTTCTATCGAACTCTTTGATAGTATCTTGCGCTAATGAGGTGCGCGGGTATTTTTTCGTTTTGTGTTTGTGTTGAAAATGACATTCACGCACTCCCTCTTTTCACATCGATTGTTAGTTAGGTGCGTCATATATGGAAGCTTTGCAGACAGGTAGTGATACGCTTTTTGTATTAATCGGAGCAATATTAGTTTTATTCATGCACGCGGGTTTCGCGTTTTTAGAAGTCGGTACGGTGCGCGAGAAAAATCAAGTTAATGCGTTATCAAAAATATTTGCCGACTTTGGCATATCCACAATTGCCTATTTTTTCATTGGCTATCAATTAGCCTACGGCATGGATTTCTTCGCTGCAGCATCCGACCTGACTGGTAACAATGGTTATGAGCTGGTTAAATTTTTCTTCCTGCTTACATTTGCCGCTGCTATCCCAGCCATTATTTCCGGCGGTATAGCAGAGCGGGCGAAGTTCTATCCGCAGTTAATTGCCTCCTTCATTATCGTTGCGTTGGCCTATCCGTTTTTTGAAGGTTTAATCTGGAATGGTAACCACGGTTTTCAAAGCTGGATAGCCAGTGTCGCTGGCGCTGAATTTCACGATTTCGCAGGCTCTATCGTTGTGCATGGTATGGGTGGATGGATTGCATTAGGCGCGGTTGTTTTATTGGGTGCTCGACAGGGTCGTTATCGTGCGGACGGTTCCATCGGTGCAAGCTTCGCTCCGTCAAGTATTCCGTTTCTTGCGCTCGGCGCGTGGATTTTGACCGTTGGTTGGTTCGGTTTTAATGTAATGTCCGCGCAGGCTGTTGGTGATATCAGTGGTCTGGTGGCAATGAATTCACTGATGGCCATGGTGGGTGGCTTACTTGCGGCGCTGGTTGCGGGTAAGAACGACCCTGGATTCTTACACAATGGTCCGTTAGCTGGGCTCGTTGCTGTTTGTGCAGGTTCTGATGTCATGCATCCCATGGGATCATTGATTGTGGGAGCTGTGGCTGGTCTTTTGTTTGTCTGGTTTTTCACCATCGCTCAAAACAAGTGGAAAATTGATGATGTTCTGGGTGTTTGGCCTCTGCATGGCATATGTGGCGCATGGGGTGGCATTGCTTGTGGTATTTTTGGACAGGAATCGATGAAAGGGCTTGGCGGTGTAAGCTTCACGGCTCAGTTAATTGGTAGTCTGGCTGGTATTGTATTTGCGACAATTGTCGGCTTTATCGTTTATGGTGTGATTAAAGCCCTCTCGGGTATCCGATTAAGTGAAGAAGAAGAGTTTAATGGCGCAGACTTGAGCATTCACCAAATATCGGCTTCGTCGAAGTAATCCATCTGCGGCCTGAGGATATATTTCAAAGGAAATATTTCAGGGGAAATATCCTCAGGAATGGTTTAAGGAATAATTTGAGGACTAAACAGTGAAACGAATTACCGCCATAATAAAGCCGTTTAAGCTCGATGCGGTCAGAGAAGAGCTCGCCGCTGCCGGGGTTGCTGGAATAACAGTAACTGAAGTCAAAGGCTTTGGACGACAAAAAGGTCACACTGAGCTTTACCGGGGCGCTGAATATGTCATCGACTTCATTCCAAAAGTGAAGTTAGAGGTTGTCGTTGCTGATGATATCCTCGAAGCGTGTATTGACGGCATAATCCGCTCGGCTAACACTGGCAAAATCGGTGACGGCAAGATTTTTGTTGATGATGTTCAGCGAGTCATACGAATACGAACTCAAGAAGAAGGTGATGCTGCGCTCTAGTGATGGGGTTGTCGAGTACTAGGGTTGTCAAGTATTAGGGTTGTCGAGTGGTGAGATTGTCTAGTGGTGTTGTGTCGTTTGTAGAATAACTGTTCTAAAAAATATGCTTCAGATCAGTTTTCTTAATCAGGCCGACGTTAAGCGTCGGCCTGATTGTTTAGTAACCTCGTTGAGTACTACGTTTGTTCCCAAGGCGGATTAGGCGTAAATTTACTCACCATAAAGTCGGTGAAAACCCGAACCTTGTTGCTTAAATGTCTGCGGTGTGGATAAACCAGTTGTATGGAAGAGCTGTCTACCGCGTGGTCCTGCAATAGCGGTACAACAAGATTATTTTCCAATGAAGGTTGTACAACGTAGCTTGCCAGTCGCGCGATACCAATACCGGCTTTCACCGCTTCATGCAAAGCCGATGCACTGTTTGTATGAAAGTTGCCTTTCACGCGCTGAGCACGAATGCCATCGGGTGTTTGAAATTCCCAATCGTTAAAGTGCTGGATTGATGAATGCGTAAGGCAATTGTGATTCATCAAGTCTTCTGGTGTGGTTGGCGTGCCGTGCTTGGCAAGATACTCGGGCGATGCGCAGATAACGCGCTTGTTGACCGCCAGGCGTCGTGCTACCAGGGACTCATCGGTCAGACCATCGCTAAGCACAATAGCGACATCGACCCCCTCACCAACCAGATCAACTTCACGTTCGCTGAGCTCAAGCTCCACCCGAAGTTCGGGGAAATTGGACATGAACTCAGGCATCAGTTTTATCATCTGTATGCGAGCAAACGCCGAGATGGTGGTGATGCGAAGGGTGCCGGTGACTCTGTCGTGCAAGGCCATAACAGCATCTTCAGCTTGCTGAATCTCTTGCAATATGGCGCCACAACGGTCTTGAAACGCGTGACCTTCGGCAGTTAGGCTGAGTTTGCGAGTGGTGCGTTGGAACAGCCGAGCACCCAAGCGATCTTCCAGCCGTGTAATAAGCTTGCTGACAGCCGAGGGTGTTAAATCAAGATCACGAGCTGCTGCTGAAAAGCTACCCATATCGGCCGCTTTTGAGAAAACCAGCATTTCTGTGTATTTGTCCATTCTATTAGTGCTTCTATTTCACTATTTATGGATGCTAAGCATATATTATAGGATGCTGAATAACAAATGAAAAGTGCGAATCTAACGCACAATTTTGGCGTAACAGGGATATTCTGAGTGGAATACGCGGGGTGTTTTGTGTTACATCCGCGACTCTACTGATGAAAACGCATAATGGCGCTTTATTCCTACTTCGAAAAGCTGGTTGATCCGTTGCCTGATTCTGCGGCAACGCGACCGCCACAACGGCCTCTTGCGTTTATCTGGCACTACGTTCAGCCCATGCAGCGGCTTGTCTATTTAACCCTTGCCTGTTCCGGGGTAGCCGGCTTGTGCGAAATTTACCTCTATGTGTTTATCGGTTATCTGGTTGACTGGATGCGCACAACCGAGCCCGAGGCGTTTCTGGCAACACACGGTTGGGCATTGCTGGGAATGTCAGTGGTGGCCTTTATCATCAGGCCGCTGAGCCTGCTTACTACACGATGCTTAATTAATTTCTCTTTGTCGCCCGGTTTGGTCGCTGCTACCCGTTGGCAGAATCATCGTTATGTGTTGAGACAAAGCATGACCTTTTTTCAAAACGATTTTGCCGGTCGAGTCGCGCAGAAAGTTATGCAAACAGGTCATTCGGTTCGAGAAGTCATCATTAATATTGTCGATGGCGTGTGGCTTCTCATTATTTATGTAGTTGGTATTGCCGTTTTGCTTATCGATATAAAGCCGCTGTTGCTGCTGCCATTATTTTTCTGGCTTATCGGTTATCTGTGCATCGTCCGATTCATGGTGCCACCGGTGCGGGATAAATCTGCACGCGTATCGGAAGCGACATCCATGGTTACGGGGAGGGTGGTGGACAGTTACACCAACATTCAATCGGTGAAGTTATTCGCGCATGACTTACTTGAGGAACGCTTTGCAGCAGAGGCCATAAAGACGCATATACGAGCTTTTGTTGCTCTTATGGCATCAATCATGAGCATGACCATCACCATGACGATCATGAACAGCGTACTCATGTTCAGTACGGCGGCATTGTCGGTCTGGTTATGGATGAATGGCAGCGTTACGGTAGGAGAAATTGCGATTGCCAATGGCCTGATATTGCGTATAAATCAGATGTCTGGCTGGATCCTACGAACTATCACTTCCTTATTTGAGCATGTAGGTACGGTGGAAAACGGTATCGAAACTATCTGTATGCCGACAAACATTGTTGATAAACCTGACGCGAGTGCGTTGGTTGTGCGTGCAGGTGAAATTAGTTTCAACCGTGTTTCGTTCAATTATGAAGAAGTCATTCTTGGAAACGAGTCGTCTGGGAGTAGTGCACGCAATACTGCAAGTTCTGCTACTGCAACCGTTGAGTCTGACATTGTTGAACCAACTACATTGCCGATTATTAACGATTGCACTTTAACCATCGCTGCTGGTGAAAAAGTCGGTTTGGTAGGACGATCGGGTGCAGGCAAATCTACGTTGATCAATCTGTTAATGCGCTTTCATGACATACGTCATGGCACCGTGAGCATCGATGGACAAAACATTAATGAAGTCACTCAAACCAGCTTACGAAGCAACATTGCAGTAGTAACGCAAGATACCTCCTTACTGCATCGTAGCGTGCGTGACAATATTCGCTACGGCATGGCATCCGCGACCGATGAACAAGTCATAGAAGCCGCTACGCGAGCCGAAGCCATGCAATTTATTCCGAAGCTTGTCGACCTTCATGGGCGTGTCGGTCTTGATGCCACAGTGGGCGAGCGTGGAGTGAAACTCTCAGGCGGCCAGCGACAACGCATCGCCATAGCCCGCGTCATATTAAAGGATGCTCCCATTCTGATTCTCGATGAAGCAACGTCGGCGCTGGACTCTGAGGTGGAATCGGCTATTCAAGAGCAATTAAGCAATTTGATGAAAGGCAAAACCGTTTTGGCGGTTGCTCATCGCCTATCCACTATTGCTGCACTCGATCGACTGGTTGTGCTCGAAGGTGGCGCTATCGTTGAAACCGGTAGTCACGCGCAACTGCTTGAAAAAGGCGGGCTTTACGCCAGTTTGTGGGAGCGGCAATCGGGCGGCTTTCTGGGGGTTTAATCACACACATAAGGGTATTTTTCCCATTCATTTCACACAGAAGACCCAGGCTGCTATAAAAAGAGTGTGAAGTATTTCACCACCAACATAGACGCGTCTGCTGTTATTCACGCAGTGGACGATAACAGACTCAGGGAGGGCTGCGGACGTCTAACCAAACTGGCAAAAGGTGTTCAATACAAATGAAAATTCTGGCTACATCTGCTTATGAAACACACGAGCTGCTCGATAAGTTTATTGGCTTAGCGGCAATAGATAAGCTCGGGAACCATACGCTTTGCGATTCGGCCGATGAAGCGGACATGATCCTGTTCGTGGAAAACACTCACTTCGAGGATTATCTGTACAAAAAGGTAAGGCATCACCCGTTAGTAGAGCAGTTTCCAGAAAAAACGTTTATGTATAACGAGGCAGATAAGCCATGGTCGGCTCTGCCAGGTTTGTACTGTTCAATGCCGCGTCGATTCTTTCAGCACAGTAAACAGGTTGCATTCCCCTATCTCGATACACCCAACGAATTCATTAAGGATGTACATAGTCGTGATGTTGAAAAGCGTTGGTTGTTCTCATTTGTCGGCTCGGCGAGTCACCGCTGCCGCAAGGATGTTATAGCGCTAACCGATGCGAGCAAAGGCGTTCAGGACACATCAGAATTCAATGTCTGGGATTGTACGAAAGATACCAAAGCGGCGCAGGGACAAAACTTTGCACAAACCATGGCTGAGAGTCAGTTTATGTTGTGCCCACGTGGTATTGGAACATCGTCTTATCGTTTGTTCGAAACCCTGGAAGCGGGAAGGGCGCCTGTTATTATTGCCAATCAATGGGTGCCAACGCCTCACATTAACTGGGATTTCGCTGTGCGAGTGGATGAGCGTGATATTAAGTCGATTCCATCATTGCTACGTTCTATATCCGATGAGTCAGAAGATCGAGGCAAGGCTGCCCGTGCTGCATGGGAATCTGCGTATGCACCCGATGTTATGTTCGATACAGTGGGTGAATCCTTGGGCTTTTTACTTGAAGAGCGCAGATACATGGAAGCCAATCAGCCTTGGCGCAAGTTTCGCAAGGTCGCTATTTCAGCCGATCTTGCATTGACCAATTTTGCCAGAGGCATGAGAAGGCACTGGGAGCAGGTGCTTTTCTAAACAAATTTACACGCTGATTATGCTTTAACGGTTTAACCTTGTATCGTTTATGTGTTATACAGATACGGAGGAGGCTGGAATAAAAGCAATAGAAGTGTAATGAATGCCAAAGTACTACGTCTAAACAAGGCCGGTACCCCAATCGCCTGGCTGACCTGGCAGGAAACTGCAACGCTCATGGTCAAAGATCAGGTTATCTGGAGTCTCGGCGAAGTCATCCATACAATCCACGGGGGCTACAACAGCCTTGGTGTTCGATCCCGACTGGAATTGCCCAGTATCATTGCGTGTGACGGACGAGTCGATAGCGCACAGTTTACGCCACCATTAACCAATTCCCTACTGTTTGCCAGAGATCAACAGGTTTGTATGTACTGTGGTGATGCGTTCCCGCTGCGCGATTTATCACGTGATCATGTAAAGCCAACCTCTCGTGGCGGGCGTGATCAATGGACGAATTGCGTAACGGCTTGCAGGCGTTGTAATAATCGTAAAGGTAGCAAAACACCAGAAGAAGCCAACATGCAATTGCTGGCCGTGCCCTTTGCGCCGAACCGCTACGAATTCTTCTATCTATCCAACAGAGATGTTCTGGCAGATCAAATGGATTTTCTGAAGCCGCGTTTTTCCAAGCGCGTGAGTTGGTGCTGACGTCTTCTTCAATTTAGCGCTGTAGTCAAACAGTGCAATTAGATACTGTAATCCTGTATTGCTATCAAAGATCAGCAAAGTTACAGAAAAAATCATCATGTTCTGAAACCTGCCTTTGGTAGCCGAGCACAATCTGATGCATCGTGAGTTCACGTGCGAAGTACTCGGCGGTGTTTGAATTGTTGTTTGATTCGAAGCTCGACTTCACGCGCCACAGATCATTTCCCGGTTCTTTTGTAACAGTGAGTGTAGAGACAGTGCCACCATCGCGGTTACTTCGATTGGTTTGTGTGATCGTACCGCTCTCAGCCGTGCAGTAATCCGAGCCTTCAATTGGTTTGCCGGTCAAGTTGACGCTGGTTTCCCAACTATCGCTGTAGGTACCTACCCACGAGCCGGTACCAGTTTCCACCAGCGTGTTGGTATCGCCATCGACAGTAACTTCACTGTTGAACGTTTGCGAAAGACTGTAATCGCCATCGTAGTAACTCCAGTTCCCTTCCCACAATACTGTGTTGTCTGAAACTGTACGCACGGCGCTACGATTTTCCCTCTCACTACCAAAGTTACTGCTCGCAGATGCCGTGCCGTTCCCGTTGGCATCTATATCTGCTCTCATTCCGCGACCGCGCCAATCTGAAAAATTTTCTACATCGATAAACTGGTTAGGTCTTTCGTTACCGATTATGGTTTCAAAATAATTTGCAATGAAAAGCAGGCCCATGCGCCTTTCGTCTTGAATGGCAAGAAGGCTGTCTTCGTCAACCCCCGGAGCTGTACCGGCAATTAGCTCGTCGAGATTGCTCGTGCCATCACCGTCTTCATCCCATCGATTAGTGTCGAACTGATCTGCTGCAACCTGATAAATTTCAGCTGCGTTAGTTCCGCTGCGGTATGTGGCTTCGTAACTGCCCAGTGCTATATCGCCATTGTCGTCATAGAACACAATAGACAAAAGCGCTTCAGTGTCGGTTGGCAAGTTAGCATCGGCAGACCAGAATTCATCGCCGATCCAATTGAGTGACGTATTGAATTCGCCCCAACTTAATTGCAGTTGCAATGCCTCGGATTGATAGGCTGGAACGGTGACTTCAAAACTGACATCGGTGCGGTTTTGAACCATCGGATCGGGCGCGTCAACATTCACATCATTGGATGGTATATCGGCATTTACGTTGGTATCGACATTCGTGTTCGTATTCTGCAAGGGTGGTACGTCTGGTGTTGTCGCGGTCTGTTCCATCTCGGTGCCAGGTATCGCTTCACTTGTACTGTTGTCGGCAGAACTGGTGTTCTGATTTTCTTCTGCAGAATTAGTACTTGCGTCGTCTTCCAATACTGGCTGGGCAGAATTTTCAACAGGCGTGCTTGACTCGGAGCAGCCTTGTAAGGCAATACTGGCCACAATCAACAGAGGTAGCAGAAGCGTTGATTGAGAAACGGTGAATTTATTCATTGGTTTGGCCCCGGTTGCGGGTCGACATGATTCTCCTGATTATAATGAATCGCACCGGAATCGATGTCACCAAACTGTCAACAACGATGGTATTTGTACCGCATCAGTAACCGATTCGGCTCTATCAATTAAATGGAACCAGCTGGAGAAATGCGAGGAGGTTCTTAGGTATTACGCTATTTTCAAACAGCGCATACAGTTACCGCTTGCCGCTTGCCGCTTGCCGAGTTACCGGTTCAGCGCAGCTGTGCGTATGTCTTCCAGCTTTATCAATAGCTGATCAACATAATCGACAAACAGCGTTTCAGATAGCCCAAGTCCTGCTATTTGCACAACGTTTGTACCGCTGACACCAATCAAGGTGTAGTACTGCTGGTTGTTCTCAGCTGGCTCTTTCGACATGTATAGCATGGCGGGCTGTTGCGTTGATTGTCCTGAGACTTTCACCAAGGTTCTTGGTTTAACTAATGTTGCACCTTTGATACGCGTGTTTTCATAAAGCGTTTTGGCAAAGAGATTGGCTGTGTCGTTAGATTCTGTCCTAAGTACGGTAAGTTCTATTGGCGTAAGACCCGATTGAGATTGGTCATAAAGCTGCACCGCAACCATGGATGTAATGAGCCGTGTAAACCCATCGACTGCGGCGTCACGTCGTGTCGGATCGGTTCTCAGATTGACTCCTTTTAGCGGTGAGGTTTGCACGCTGGTCCACGGCGGCTGTAACCAAGGGTGATCAAAGTTAGTGCTGATTCGAATCAGCTCCTGATTACGTTGTTCGCGTTGGTTGTTCGGGAAGCTTTTCGGATCGAGTATCTGAATAGGGTCTTGAGGAGGGTTGCTTAACAATTCATCAATGAGCTTCTGGCCGTCAGGTCGGTTAGCGAGTGCTGAGATAAATCGCTCACCCTCTACATAGGAATATTCGAGAACATTACGGCTTACGGCTTGCACTGTTTGAGTCAGTGAGTTCGGCGGGTTGCGTTCACCGAACATAAACGTATCCAGTGCCTGAAGTCCGGGTAGACAACCGGCGTTCGAACAAATTTGACGGGTTCTGAATTGCGCATGCCCTTCAAAGGCCGCCGACTGAGCAAACGATGCGCGAAAATTGAGATCTCTGTTCTCGTGTATCTGATAACGCTTGTCATCGGCTGCATGAACCAATTCGTGGATGAGTAACGCGAGTATTGCCGACTCCTGAACCGATACGCTGTTGGGCAGCGATTGCTGGTAACTGCGCATGAGCGGTAAGCTAATCATGACTTCGCGTTTGCGCGTAGCGTACAGCGCAGCATAGGTGCCTTGTTGTCCGCGCATAACCGAATCAAGAAACAGATTGGCGAAATTCCGGTCGTTGAACTGGCTATGTATTAGCCGGTGTGTCTCGTAGCCAACTTCATCTGTTATGGAGTTGTCGCTAGCAATATTTAACCTCACATCTGATAAATCCACACCAGTATGTTCGCTAACCAAGTGCCGAGCTTGTTCGAATAGCGGATGAATTCGTGTGTTCCAATCGAACAAGGCTGGCGCGGCGCTACTTTCATGTTTGGTAACCGAGTAGCTTTTTGCAACCTCGATAAGTCTTTTGCCCGATGCTGAATTGTTGCTGGTCGCCTGGCAGCCAGTTAGCGTTAATAGAACGGTTAACAGGCCAGTCACACGAAAGACTCGTCGAGAGACAGGTGATTGCCTCTGAAGAGAGCTCATAGGAATACGAATGTGTGGCATGGCAAGGCAGCTTTGAATAACAAGTGGTAATGAGTGTACCGAGCTTGTTTTCGTGGGGCGAGAGACTTGTTACTGAAATGCTGGGCAGTCGTGTAAAAACGCTACCGCTTCGTGAGCCATTGCGATAATTGGAAAAGTGTGTCGTAGCTCACGTTTTATCTGCGTTTCAAAAAATAGAAAAGTCGCACACACAAAAAAGCCCCGCATCGATAGATCGATGCAGGGCTTCTGGTGTTACCGACGATCAAACCCTAAGGTGGGGTTATGATCTTTTACGGTATCTGTTTAAACACCGTAGCATTGAGTTGATTATTTCTGATACGCCCGAATGTAATCGATTTTCATGTTCGCAGGGAATTGCGTGTTGCCGTCTGGATCACCAGGCCACCAACCACCAACGGCCAGATTCACGAGTAGGTACATATCTTCCCAAGCCACGTTACCGTTGCTATGCGAGTTACGTTCCTGGCCATCGACATACCAGGTGATTTTACCCGGCTCCCATTTAACGGCATAGGTGTGAAAGGCTTGTGAATAGTCTGCGCCTGGCGCTTCGAAAGACGGTGTGGATTTCAACTGCCAGTTTTCATAATGATGGTAAGTGTTGTAAACCTTATTGGGCTGACTGCCAATGTACTCAACAACATCGATTTCAGGTCGGCGATCGTTATCGTTTTGATGCAGTAACCAGAATGCTGACCATAAACCTTTACCCTTTGGAAGTTGTGCTCGCATTTCAACGTAGCCATACTTCATTTTGAACTTGTTATAGGTCGTCAGGGCACCAGATAGGTATGGTTGCCAGTTAGCGCTTGAGCGCAGGTGCTCTGGCGTCTTGATGGCAGAGATGGTCATGTGATTGCCATCGAATGAAAACGGCGAGTGGCCGAAGTCAGGGTTGTTTATGCGGTCGACGTAATACTGCTTTTCACCATTGATCGTCCAGCCTGGTCCCCAGCGATAACGCGAGTTCCATTTGGATGAATCGAGGTTGTAGCCGTTGAATTCGTCCGAGAAAACCAGCCTGTAGCCATCTGGTGCAGAACCGTTGTCTGAACCTGCATCGTTCTGTGGTTGGCTAACCGTTGTCGTGGCGGCCTGAGCGCTTGAATCGTTACTGGTTTCTGTTGACGCCCCGTTAGCAGTGTTGACCGTTAATACATCTGATTTGTTTGAAAATTGGCTTGAGAAGTTGAAGGCAACTACCTGAAACCGGTAGTCACGGCCCCAGCCCAGATCTTTTGCTGTGTACTCAGGAGTAAAAACTGTGGCTACGTAGCTGTTATCTTTATAAACGTTATAGCCGCGAACATTACCGCTGGGGGCACGCCACTTGACCTTAGCCTGATTTCCATCAATGATTTCGCCATACAGGCCATCGGGGCGGTTTACTGTGCCGTTGTCGGCTTCTGGTTCTGGAGGTGGCGGTGCTGCTTCGCTGTTGTTGTTCGAGCCGCCGCTTGTGGTTGCATCTGCTTCGCTAGAGACGCTGGTGAAGTTTCGAGCATCGTCGAAAGCCACAATACCGTAGCGGTAAGTTTCGTTGGCGTTTAAGCCCTCATCGATAAAATTGGTATTAAAAACAGTGGCGTAGTAAAAGCCATTGCGGTAGACGTTGTAACCCTTGACGCCCACGTTGTCCCACGGTTTATTCCACGTGACTCTAATTGAGCTACTGGAAATGGATGTTGCTGAAACGCCGTTAACCAGAGAGGGTTTCTGATCATCTGCCCAAGCAGATTGGGTGACACAGCAAAGCAAGAACAGGCCTAAACTAATTGATCGCATTTTTATCTCAGTGATTTGGAGCTTTTGTCTTCGGCTGACATTTCCGAACCGGCCTGTTGGAGCAGAAGACGGCGTTTGACACAAAAAATTACCTGTGTCAAAACAAGAAGCAACTCTAACTTGAAAACCTTAAACAAACCTTAATTATTGTGAATATATCGTCAGAATAGTGTAGTTCAGGAGCCCAATTTTTCTGACAAGAAGGTAATGCATATGTTTCATGCATCACGCCTCTGGGTTAAAGCCAGATTCGGACCCACTTACATGTCGTCTGGCCAAAAAACCCCCGTTTTTCGTTACCTAATAGTTAAGAAATACGAAATAGGCGCTTAAACGGCAAATCAGCCCTATCCGGGGCGGGCTGCTGATGCATTCAGGTATTGCTGCTACCCACTTTTACCACCGTTCTGCCCTGAATTTGACCAGCCAGAATGGCAGAAGCCAGCCCCGGTACTTCGGCAAGCGACACCTCTTCAATCATGCCTTCCAGCTTTTCCGTGGGTAAGTCGTCTGCGAGTCGCTGCCAGGCCACGGCACGTCTGGGCGCAGGGCACATGACTGAGTCTATACCGAGTAAATTGACGCCTCTGAGCAGAAACGGAATAACTGTTGTGTCGAGCCCCGCGCCGCCTGCCAGGCCAATTGCCGCAACTGACGTGCTGTATTTCATCTGGGTGAGAATATTGGCCAGCATGCCGCCGCCCACAGAATCGACGCAGCCTGCCCAGCGTTCTTTGTTCAATGGTTTGCCATTGGGTGTTTCGACTTCGGCTCGCGGAATGATTGTGCTCACGCCCAACGAACGCAGATGCTCAGCGCTGGACTCGCGGCCTGTGACCGCCTCAACTTCATAGCCAGTAGCCGCAAGCAATGCGCAGGCGATTGAACCAACCCCGCCAGCAGCACCAGTGACAAGAACCGGCCCTGCATCTTTTTGCATGCCCGCATCTTCCAGAGCCATTATGCCTAGCATGGCCGCCACGCCAGCCGTACCAACCGCCATAGCGAGCCTTGAATCCAATCCGTTAGGTAAAGGTGATAGCCAGTCTGATTTCACTCTGGCTTGCTCTGAATAGCCGCCCCAGTGTGTTTCCCCAACGCGCCATCCAGTGAGCACAACGTTGTCGCCCGTTTTATAAGCCTCGCTCGTGCTTTCTGATACGGTACCGGCGAAATCGATTCCGGGAACGTGTGGGTAGTGTCGAACCAGCCCGCCGAGGCCGTTCAGAACCAGGCCATCCTTGTAGTTCAGGGTGGAATACTCAACGTTCACTGTAACGTCGCCTTCAGGCAAACTGGATGGATCCAGATCGACTAAAGCAGCGCTCACTTTGCCGTCGTCATTTTTGTCTACTTGTATGGCTTGCATGGTGATTCCGTGACTAAGCTTTAAATGGGTCAGACTATATACCAACTAACTTTAAAAACCCGTCATGGGCGCAAATTTATTGTCGCCTGTACGCAGCCAATTCAGAGTGGCAGGACGCGAGGTGGCGGAGTTTTTTGCGTTATAGCGTGGCCAGGAAATTCACCGGACGTTCGTATTGCATAAGCCGGACTAACCCGCCGCAGTTAAGAGGTCGCAGCCAGTCGGATGAACGGACTAATCATCACATACAACACAAACAGGCAAAACAACACAATTGCCAGCGATGCCAGAGGGCGCTTGGAAACAGATTGCCACAAGCTCGGCGCGCGGCCCGAACGCAGGTCTTCGTTGTAGGTTTCGCGAGCCGTTCGCGCGCGTTCTTGCTGATAGGTTTTTACCAGCTCCTTTGCTTTTGGTAAGTCTTCATTGTGTTGCACCCAAATTGCCGGCATGGAAATGCCCCAGTTGCCTGCACTGGTTTCATAAATTTCTATGGCATGTTCATGCATGAGCGATCGAATATCATCAGCTTCATCGTCTGGAACATTGCGCAATTTAAACAGTAGAGCTGACATGTAATAACCCGCTTATAGGCGTGGGGTGGAGGCTGTTCAGTATACAAAACTGCATGAGCCCCTGCGGTAAAACTGCTGTGCCGATGCTGCTGGCATGCCAAAGCTCATAAAAGGTCTGCATAGAGAGTGTTAAGCTCGGTTTCCAGCGCAACATTGTTTCGCTTAACTGCGCCTTTCAACAGTATTTTATGCTTTTGCACAAATGTAGCTTGCGTCAATTGGCGTTGTTCAGCGCTTAGTGTCGATGTGCCTGTTGATGAACGCAGTAGCTTTGCCAAGGCAACCAGACGAAACCGGTCCATGCCCCAATAGGCTCTGGAGAGCTGGTCGTCGTGGCCACCGGTTTTTTCGAGTAACGCTTGATCAACGTACAGCGCTGGATAGCGCGAACAAATGCGTAGCCATAAATCGTAATCTTCACAGGCAGGCAAAGACTCATCGAAATACCCGACTTCATCGAATATTGCTTTGCGTACCATGGATGCAGAGGGTGATATCGCGCACAATGGCAAACAGTATTCAAAAATCCACCCGCCGCGTTTTTTGTGTTTGTTCATCGGGTTGACGCGTTTGCCGTTTCGAATCCAATGCTCATCGCAATGGCACAGCGCTGCGTCAGGTGTTTGGTTAATAGCCTCGAATTGCACCGCAAGCTTTTCCTTAAACCAGCGATCATCGGAATCCAGAAATGCAACCCAAGGCGAGAGCGCAGCGCTAATTCCCTGATTGCGCGCATGTGACACGCCGTGGTTCTCCTGCTTAATAACCCGGATATCGTCAAACCTGTTGCTCAGTGTGGCTGCCGTGTTGTCGGTCGACCCATCGTCAATAACGATAATTTCGGCGGCTGCGCGGGTTTGTTGCTGCACCGATTCAATGGCTGTACAAACCGACTTGCAACGATTGTAGGTGGGTATGATGACGCTAACAGGGGCTTGCATGCGACTAGTGAAATATCGATTGATTGCCCATACTATCTTGTTATGACATCAAACATAAGGAACATTTATGGACGCTAAAACCATCCTGCAAAACCTGCTTGAAACCTCACAAACTGCAACGAAGAAAGGGGTTGATTTTGCCGAGCAAAAACTGGGTGTACCTGAATCGGGTGAACAACGCGATGCCATGCTCGATGGTCTTGGCAAAGGCGCGCTTGCGGCTGGTGCGGTGGCCATGTTGCTTGGCACCAGAGGCGGTCGGAAACTGACCGAAACTGCGCTTAAAGTCGGTGGTGTTGCGGCGGTGGGTGGTATCGCTTACAAAACATATCAACAATGGCAGCAAAATCAGAATGTCACCATCAAAGATACCGGTACCCCAATAGACGAGCTGGCTGTTGTAGAAGCAAACGTGCGCAGCGAGGCCATTGTTAAGGCCATGATAAGCGCCGCAAAATCCGATGGGCATGTCGATGGCGATGAGCAAAATCTTATCACGTTGAAGATTCAAAGCCTTGGGCTTGAGCAGGATATAACGAGCTTTCTAATGAAAGAGCTGAATAAGCCATTAGATGTTGCCGAAGTGGTTGCGTCTGCCGATTCACCTGAAGCTGCCGCAGAGATTTATCTGGCCTCAGCCATGGTTGTGGATTTTGAAGACCCACAAGAACGAGAATACATGGACTCGCTTGCGGCAGGTTTGGAACTTGATACTGCGTTAGCGAAGGAGCTTGAGTCTACGGTTGTTTAGAGCCTGGAAACGTTATTAGCAGGCGATTTTTGATCATGCTAACGTTGCACTTCATCTGCAACTACCGCAACACAATCACCCTGCTCAATATAACCATGGCAGTGTCGAGCCATCAGAATGCCATTTCTATTCGCTTTTAAAATCGACGCTGCCATGCCGGTATGGCCCGGTTGGATAATTCGTGCAACCGGGCTGCCCATATAAACTTCCTCGCCGGGCTCTTTGCACATTTCCAGTAAACCAGCGCAGGGTGCAATCACGTAGTTTTTCTCGGAAGCAACCTCTAGCATACGTGTAGAACGAAGCACTAATTCCTGCTTAAGCAGGCCCAATTGAACCAATGCATTTTTGCACCCGGTTAATGCCACTTCAATCGCGTTGGCGTGAGTGCTTGCACCGCCACCCAACAGAGCCAACACATACTCTTTTTGAAATGAACTTGCTGCATTGGACAAACTGCCTTGATGCTCGGGTAGCAAGCGTGCACTGTAGGGTGCGCCAAATGCGATCATGCTTTGTTCCGATCGTTGTTGCAGATCTTTATCGGCGTTGAAATGCACCGCAGCCATTGGGGTATAGCGAGTTGATTCACCACCCGATTGCAGTTCGATAATCAGCTCTGCCGGCTCGATAATCGTTGCAATAATATGTGCGGCGATTGTTTGAGTAATAGAGCCTTCTGCGTTACCTGGAAAGCACTGGTTAAGGTCTTGATTGTCCACAAGGCTCTGGCGCGAGCCGGACGCTGCGGCCAGCGGGTTCAGGGTTGGCACGATAATCAGGCAGCCGCTTACCTCGTCTACCGCAATTTGATTAATGAGAGCGTGTAGTGCCACTCGACCATCGAATTCATCTCCGCGAGCACCAGCAACCAGACAGGCAACCGGTCCATCGCCATTGCGGATAACGCATATCGGGATCTGTACGGTCCCGAGAGCCGATTTAGCCGATGCGCACGGCAAAGTCAGGTGTCCGTGCTGCTTACCTTCCACCTGAATATCAATATTGTTGTCTGCTGTACGCAGTTGTGGACCTCGGGTATTCATTTAGTGCAATATAAATCCGGTTTTTGTGTCAGTTATTGATTGGTGACTGAACCTGTGGACACACCCTAGTAGAATGCAAGAGCCGTGCAACGGTGACACGGCTTTTGTAGGTAAAACAGCGAAATAATGACAACAGAACAGATTCTAATAAGCGCAATTCTTGGTTTTGCCATGCTGATGTTCGGCTGGGGCAAGTGGCGCTACGATCTGGTGGCGATGTCGGCACTCATTGCGTGCATTCTTTTCCAGCTTGTTGAGCCGGATAAAGCCTTTCTAGGGTTCGGGCATCCTGCTGTTATCACGGTTGCGGCCGTGCTAATTATCAGTAGTGCCCTGAAGAACGCTGGCGTTGTAGACGAAATTGCCAGTCGTATAAGCCACCTTACAGAAACACCGATTATGCACATAGCCGCGTTAACAGCTGTTATTACGGTGGCTTCTGCGTTTATGAATAATGTCGGTGCTCTGGCCTTATTGCTGCCCATTGCATTGTCTACTTGCGATGAACGTAATCGATCGCCGGCACTAATTCTTATGCCTCTGGCGTTTGGTAGTTTGCTCGGGGGCATGATGACTTTAATTGGCACACCACCGAATATTATTGTGGCCAGCATTCGCGCCGATTACGCGGGTGAGCCGTTCGGTATGTTTTCATTTACACCGGTTGGTTTGCCACTGGCGATTGTTGGTGGTCTGTTTATAACGTTTATAGGTTGGCGCTTAATTCCGAAAGAGCGCATGCAAACCAACACGGCGAATAAATTATTTGAAGTCGGGCAATATCTGACAGAAGCAAAGGTTCCAGCTGATTCGCCGCTGGTTGGAAAAACCCTGGGGGATACAGATGTCCTCGACAGCGAAGGGGTGGAAATTATCGGTGTTGCCGGTAAGCGACGCTTTGCGCGAGCAGTGCGGGCTGGTTATGTGATAGCAGAAGAAGACATTTTAATACTCCGGGCTGAGCCGGATAATCTGCGCGAATTCCTCGATACCCATTCACTTGAACTGCTGAGTTCGGCAACGCCCGCCTTCGTTCAGCCGGAGCCTGAGAACGAAGTTATGGTGGAAGGGGTCATCAATAATGAGTCATCGTTGGTCGGTGAAGGTGTTGATTTTATTCGACGCGAGTCGGCTCGAACGGTTGCGGTGGTTGGCTTGGCTCGAAATGGTCGACCGGTAACCCAACGCTTGCGCCAGCAAATATTCAGAGCGGGTGATGTGCTGTTGCTTAAAGGCGATACTGAAACCATAGACGAGCAGTTTCGCAAACTGGGCATGTGGCCACTGGCCAAGCGTGCCATCGATTTGAATCGTACACGACGCGTCGCCGTTGCTTCCGCCATCTTCGGTGTGGCAATCATGTTGGGTATTATCGGTTTTACATCGCTGACAACGGCCTTTTTGCTGGCGATTATGGCGTATGTTCTGTTTGGTATTTTGTCGCCACGACAAATTTACGATGATATCGATTGGCCAGTTATCGTCTTGCTGGCAGCCATGATTCCGGTTGGAAATGCGTTAACGACAACTGGCACAACTCAGCTGGTGGCTGATTCACTCATTGAATGGACTCAGGGTTTTCCCATTCCTGTGGTGCTTACATTATTGTTGGTGGTTACGATGTTGTTATCCGATGTCATCAACAATGCGGCTACCGCATTGGTTATGGCTCCGCTGGGAATCGCGATGTCAACGGCGTTGAACGTCAATGCCGATCCTTTTCTAATGAGTGTTGCTGTAGGCGCGTCCTGTGCTTTTCTGACGCCAATCGGACATCAGTGCAACACCTTGGTGATGGGGCCGGGTGGGTATAAGTTCAATGACTACTGGCGCATGGGCTTACCACTGGAAATTATTATTGTTGCGATAAGCATTCCACTTATTTTATTTTTCTTTCCGTTGTAGGTTTATAGGAGCTCGGGTATGTCAAGTGTTCAACCAACCGCCGATATTTATGCACTGGGTGCACGCCCTGAACAATTCAGTGACAACGAGTGGCAAACCCGGGTTGATCTTGCGGCCGCGTACCGGTTGGTTCATTACTATGGTTGGACAGCGCAGGTTTATAACCATATAACCGCACGCATACCCGATACAGAGCATTTGTTAATCAATCCATTTGGTCTTGGGTACGATGAAATACGCCCAGACAATCTGGTGAAAATCGATATAGACGGCAATAAGCTCGATGATAGTCCTTTCCCGATAAATCAGGCAGGCTACACCATTCACTCGGCAATACATTCCGCCCGAAGCGATTTGCAATGTGTGCTACATACGCACTCTCAAAATGCCACGGCTATTAGCTGTCTTGAGGAAGGGTTTATGCCGCTGACGCAAATGGGGTGTATGTTCTACGATCGCATCGGCACGCACGAATTTGAAGGTATTGCGCTGGATTTAGCCGAGCGGGAAGCCATTGTTGACGATCTGGGTACAGAGAAGCACACCATGTTGTTGTACAACCACGGCATTCTTGTTTGTGGGCAGAGTATTGCGCAAGCATTTACGCGCTTATATCACTTTGAGGACTGTGCAGGCGTACAACTCAAAGCACTCGCGGCTGTGGCTGGTGGTGCACGGCTGAAAAAACCACGACCGGAAATTGTTCTAAAAACCAGAGAGCAGTTTGAAAGTGGTGCGGCGCAGGCTGGAGCAGACGTGCCATTGCCGGAATGGCCAGCGTATTTGCGATTGCTGGATCGTGTCGATCCCACGTGGCGGGACGCATCAATTTCAGCTTAGTCTTTTTGGCGGACATAAAAATGGCCGCTCTAAAGCGGCCATTTGCATATTTAACCCGATAAGGTCAATCCATTTACCTTATCAATGTTCTGGCTTTATGTGCCAGTGACGTAAACTAGATCGGTGAACGGAACGCGTCGTTCTCGCGACCTTCAACGATTGGCTTTAAGTAAATTTCAACACGACGGTTCTGGCTTCGGCCAGCGCTGCTTCCGTTATCGGCAACAGGCATGTTCTCGCCTCGACCAGCCATGCGCATACGATCGCGCTGAACACCGTTCTGGCTTAAGTAACGAGCCACTGAATCGGCGCGCTTTTCCGAAAGCTGTTGGTTGTAACTGTTTGATCCGGTGCTGTCTGTATGACCCACAACATGAATAGCGGTTTTTTCGTATTCAGAAATAACCCCTGCGACCTTATTCAGACTGTCGCGAAAACTGTTTTTAATCGAAGCTTGATTAACATCGAATGAAACTTCACTGCTGACGTTAACTTTCAAGGTTTCTTCATCAATACGCGTGATAGAAATTTCCTGATTGGCTTGTTCTGCAGCCAGCTGTTGTTCCATCTTTCTTTGCTGCTTATCCATATAGTTGCCAACAGCTGCACCAGTTAGCGCACCAACGGCTGCACCAACGAATTTACCGTTCTTGCTGCTGGACTGATTGCCCAGTATGCCGCCGGCGATTGCACCAATGGCTGCACCGGTTTTAGCTCGGCGATTGGGGTCATCTGTTGCGCAGCCTACGGTGACCAGAGCTGCAGTGGCGATAAGGGTAGTTTTTACGAAGTTCATATTGTCCGTCTCTTAGTTGCTTTGCGGGCTATTGTTTTGTTCGAGTACTCAGTGGGCAGATTCAGCCCGCTTTGTTCTCCTCCATTGTGTTTTCGGCCTAGTGTGAAATTTATCGAGTGTGTGATTCAGATTTGGGTTCTGAGCATCAATTTGTCCGTATTTCTGGAACGCGTTAACACAGGGACTGTGATGCGATACGATAAACAGCCTGTGGCTGTTGTATGAAATTGTGGTCAGGCTCAACGTTTTGTTTTGGTGCTAGCAAACAGGGTGCTCACTCCACAATGACAGCTTGTTAATTGAGCGTTTTCCACTGTGGCTTATGGCGCATTTCACTTGCTAGACAAGCAGGCTGGGGATACGTAGTATCCCGACAGCAAAGTGCCTTGATACTGGAATGTTGATACGAGCACTCTAATAATGAGTCCGACAAACAGAGATTAACCAGATGAACGAAATTACTTGGTCAGATTTTGAAAAAGTGGAGTTGCGCGTTGGAACCGTGCTGGCGGTTGATGAGTTTCCTGAGGCGCGAAAACCGGCCTATAAATTAACCATCGATTTTGGTGAGGAAATTGGTGTTCGTAAATCGAGTGCACAGATAACAGATCTGTATAGCATTGATTCGTTAATCGGACGTCAGGTGGTGGCGGTAGTTAATTTTCCAAAGAAGCAAATAGGACCGTTTATGTCGGAATGTCTGGTAACAGGCTTTGCCAGAAACGATGGGGCCATCGTTCTCATCTCCCCAACAGATGCGGTACCCAACGGTGCAAAATTGATGTAGCAAGCTCAAACTTTGCACAGCTTACTTGGCCACTACTGTTTTGTCAGATAAGAAATCTAACCCGCATCATTACCAACACAAACGAATCTGTGTGGTGTGCGGGCAATCAATTTTCCATCGGTGTGTTGGGTCAGTGTTTGGTTGCCGTAACAGCCTTCATTGGGGGTTGATGAATCGTTTGGCGTTTCGGCATCGAGTACGGTAATCACTTCCATTGCACCGTTATCGGTAACGGATGAAATCAAAGCGGAATTCACAATGTATCCCTCGTTGGGATCGACATAGTTTGCCAGCGAATCCAGTCGTGATAGCCGATCGTAACGTCCACCTTTATCACTGATAATGTGTGTGATATCTCTGGTGACGCTGGTATCGGGCTCGTGTAAAAAAAACTGTAAAACCAATAGGCTGGTATCACCGGCACTTTGTTGATTTACACCAGGATTGCTGGCGGCCACTTTCAAACCTTCAACCATAAACGGTTTGTCTTGCTGTTCACCTTCAGCAATAACTTGTTTTAGCTCAGCATCGACGATGGCGCGTTGTCGATCATTGAGTTGGTCAATGCCATCGTGGTCAGGCCACTGTGTGCATTGGAATCCCCACTTCGATTGATATTTTTCTGTCAGCTCTGCTGTTTTATCAGAGCAAAACAGCGAGTCGTGGTCGGCGTACCACATGACTTTACGCTCATTGTTCAGATACGTTACCGTGACTTCGCACAAATGTGAAATACCAGGAAGCTCCATACGGATAAAGCGCTTATCGCCATTAGCCTC
Organism: uncultured Granulosicoccaceae bacterium; assembly: GCA_937922945.1. GTDB lineage: Bacteria > Pseudomonadota > Gammaproteobacteria > Granulosicoccales > Granulosicoccaceae > Granulosicoccus. Next base: position 24,417 of record CAKZUP010000009.1, on the reverse strand, counting down.
ACACTCAAATTCCAGTGCGTGAAGAGGTTGGGCGCAAATGCTCATGAAGGCGAGCAATAAACCTGTCAAAAAATGGCGATTGAAATTGTTTTTATTCACGTTAGCTCTAATCATATCTACGTTGATCGTACAGTCTTCCATGGAACGGTCTTAAAAATGAATCCGCGGATTTGCCAGATACTCACCAGACTACCGAAAGTTGCCGCACTGCTCACGATGGTCGTTATTGTTTAATGATAAACGTTTCGATAAACATCAAGGGTGCAAAACGATTTTTGGTGACGCTGCAGTACCATCGTGGATAGCCTGAAATGCAGCAGCACCTTCATCCAACGGCCGAGATTCTACCCAATCCAGGTTGCCAAGGGCACCACTGTCGATCAGATTTAACGCAGCCTTTAAATCGGTCGCATTGTAAGTGTAGTGGCCAATGAAACTGATTTCCTGCAAAGTTAGTTTTCGGGTGTCGAGCCCAGGCTCGTTATCTTGCAGGCCAATGTGAGAAATAACGCCACCGGCGCGCACTTTCTGACTCGCATGGGCTCGAGTTGCACCGCTTCCCACAGCATCAACCACCAGATCGAAATAATCATCGGCTGGGTTGGTTGACTCCAGCGGGTTGTAGGTCGAGCCACAATCAATGCGCTTGAGTGTTGCCAGGCGGCTCGCGTTGGTTTCGGCAATGACGATTTCTCGCGCGCCTTTTTGCTTGAGTACCAAAGCCGCCAATAAGCCAATGGCGCCCCCACCGATGATGAGTGTGCGGGATTCTGAAATAGGGCGGGTTAATGCCTTTTCGGCCATCACGACTGCATGTAATGATACTGCCGTAGGCTCCATAAGACTTGCGTGTGTGGCGCTAAGACTATCGCTGAGCGAAAATAAATTGGCTGTTTCGATAGCGATATAATCGGCAAATCCGCCAGCACGTCCAAGGCCGACCAAGTCGCGCTGCTGGCAGCGATTGGGGTTGCCTTGCATGCACTCGCGGCATTGGTTACAAGTGAGCATTGGGTTGATCGCGACGCGTGAGCCTTTAAGCCCGCCATCGACCACGGTGCCAGCTAGCTCATGTCCCAGAATCATCGGTGGCACTCGACGAGCGTCGTGACCATGATAAGCGTGCATGTCTGAGCCGCAAATGCCTGCCGCTTCTATTTTCACTAAAGACATCCCCGGAGCTGCGACCGGTTCTGGCTCGTCGCGTATTTCCATTGATAACTTGCCTGTATAGAACAGCGCTTTCACTTGATAACTCCTGCGTCATTGTGGGAAGGACCAAACGAGTTTGTCCAGCCTTTAGAGTGGATTATAACCTTCTTGAGAAGGTCTAATTTATGGGTACTGCAGGTAAATCAGCGCTACAAACACGAATGAGTCTGATTATTTCGCGGTAAAGCCGCCATCCACGTAAATAATTTGTCCGGTGATATAGTTTGATGCCGGAGATGCGAGAAAAACGGTAACGCCATGAAGATCATCCAGCTCACCGTTTCGACCAATGGCGGTTTGATCTGCCAGCTTCTGAGTCAAGTCGCTTTGTTCAAACACGGGTGCAGTCAGACCGGTTGGGAAAAAACCGGGTGCGATGGCATTGCAGGCAATGCCGTGAGCCGACCAGCTTTCTGCCATGGCGCGTGTGACCTGACCAATGCCGCCCTTTGATGCACCATAGGCCATGCCGTTTGTGAACGCACGCTGCGTCTGCAGGGAGGCAATGTTTATGATGCGACCCCATTTGCGTTCCTGCATGGCCGGTACAAACTCGCGGGCCAGAAAAAACGGCACACTCAGATTCAGGTTCAGCGTGTCGTCCCAGCTTTGCTCAGTAATTTGTTCAGCCGGTTCGCGATGATTCACGCCTGCAGCATTAATCACGATATCGACTGCACCGGTTTTTTCAATTGCTGCATCGCGCAGGGTGCTAAAGGTTCCCCGGTTGTGCAGATCGAATGGTAATGAGAAGGCGGTGCCGCCGTTTTGTTCTATTGTTGTGCGCGTGTCTTCCAGAGCATCTTCGCGACGCCCGACGAGAATAAGTGTCGCGCCGGCATTGGCCAAGGCAATACTTTGTGCCTGACCAATGCCGGAAGATGCGCCGGTGACCAGAGCGGTCTTGCCGGCAAGACTGAACGATTCAAGTGCCTTTAGCATAGTAAGCCAGGTTCGTTATTCAGACGCAGGTTGCAGTTCGAAGGTGCTATCCGGAAAATACTTTGCAAGTCGTTCATCGCCTGAACGGGCATGCGCTTCCATGCCTTCGAGTCGGGAGATTCTAGCAGCCGCTGAAGCCACTTCTTTGCAGGCTTCCTGTGTCATACGCTGGGTTGTGACTGTTTTAATAAATTTTGCAGCCGACAATCCGCCTGTATAACGACCCGCGCCACGGGTTGGCAGAATGTGGTTGGTGCCGGAGCACTTGTCGCCAAATGTCACGGTGGTTTCTTCACCAACAAACAGTGAACCGTAGTTACGCAGTCGGTTTACCCACCAATCCAGATTATCGGCATGGACTTCAAGATGCTCCGATGCGTACTTATCGCTAATGGTAGCCATGGCTTCGTCGTTCTCACAAAAAACAACTTCACCGTAGTCGCGCCAGGCTGCAGTGGCTGCTTCGCGGGCTGTATCAGGCAGCTTTGCAATCAAACCAGGCATCATGTCGATCACTTTATCTGCCAGCGCACGATCGCTGGTAAACAGCCATGCTGGTGAGTCAGGGCCGTGCTCGGCCTGGCTCACTAAATCGGTGGCAATAATGTGCGGGTCGGCAGATGCATCAGCAATAATGCCGATTTCTGTTGGTCCGGCGAACAAATCAATACCCACGCGACCGAACAGCAATCGTTTGGCTTCGGCAACAAATCGATTTCCCGGTCCAACCAGAATATCGGCTGGGTGATTGGTGAACAAGCCGAATGCCATAGCGGCAATACCTTGTACGCCACCCAGCGCTAAAATAGTGTCTGCACCACATAGGTTGGCTGTGTAGACGATGGCAGGATTAGGGCCGCCAGGCTGATCGTTGGTCGCAGGTTTTGGTGGCGAGCAGGCAACCACGTGCGAAACACCGGCGGTTTTTGCTGTACCAACAGACATAACGGCCGAGGCAACGTGTGCATAGCGACCGCCGGGGATATAACAACCCGCCGTTTGCATGGGAATCTGTTTTTGACCAGCCCATAGCCCGGGCGATAACTCAACTTCGAATTCGCTTAGCGAATCGCGCTGTTTTTCAGCAAAGCGTCTGACACGATCATAAGCGAACTGAATATCGTCTTTGGTTTTTTGCGGTACGCGGCTAGATGCTTCAGCGATAGCGTCGGCGGATAACACGATTTCACCCTCATAACCATCGAGCTTTTTCGCGTAGTCAATACAGGCAGACTCGCCGCCTGTTTCAATGGTATCCAGAATATCTTGAACGATTTCACGAGTTTTATCGTCCTGTGCCGCTGCTGATGCGGTGGCTTTTTTTATGTATTCAATACTCATTTATAAACTCTTTATTAAATTAATAGTGGTAAGTGCTGCGATATTGCGTTGTCTCGTTATCAAAAGGTCTGTTTAAAGTACGGCTAATACTTCCTGTCCACCTTCCCACATCATCACTAGTGCTACGTAGAAAATCAGCACCAACCCGACATAGGCAATCCATGGGTATCGCTTTAATAGCTTGGCAATAAGGGTAGCGGCGAACACCATGAAGGCCACAGACAATGCCAAACCGAACACGAGGATGGCCGGATACTCTCGCGACACACCTGCTATGGCAAGAACGTTATCGATAGACATTGAAAGATCGGCAATAACAATCTGTATAACAGCAGGACGCATTGACGTAAACGGCTTTGCCGACTCTTCATCACCGATTTCGTCGTAACCTGTGCGTAATTCTTGCCAAAGACGCCAGCACACCCACAGCAGCAATGCGCCGCCAATAAGTTTTAAACCAACGATACTAAGAAGTTGTACGGTGATAAGGGAGAAGCCGATGCGCATAACGACCGCTGCACCGATACCCCAGAGAATGACTTTCTGACGCATCTCCGGAGGCACTCTGGATGCAACCATACCAACGATAATGGCGTTGTCGCCGGCAAGAACCAGATCGATAAAAATAACCTGGATTAGTACGTTAACTGCATCTAGCGATTGCAGACTAGTGAAAAATTCTGACATAAGAAATGTTTAGGAACTCGTGGTGTTGATCCAATGCACCCCGGATTCGGGGTGCACGTACTAATGATTAATTGAGTTATCTTACTCTTGTGGCATTCATATACTCAGGTAGCCAAAGCGCAATTTGCGGTATCGCCATAATGATGATCAAGCCCAATAGCTGGATAACCATAAATTGCATCATACCGATGTATATGTCTTTTAAATCCCACTCAGGCACAACGCCTTTGAGGAAGTATGCCGACAATGCCACCGGCGGCGATAGCCAGGCCGTTTGTAAATTCACGGCCACCAATATTCCGAACCAGGTCAGTCTGCTTTGCGTATCGGCCAATATGCCTTCAAACGGCAGGCTTTCAACCAATGGCAATAGAATAGGCACAATGATCAGAACAATTGGAACCCATTCCAGTGGCCAGCCAAGCAGGAATATTAACGCCATAATAAGGATAAGTATTCCATAGGGCGGTAAGTCCAGCGTGAGCAGAAACTCTGTGAGCATATTGGGCGTGCCCAGTTTACTGAACACAGCACCAAAGAAGTTCGACGCTGCTACCAGGAACAGTATTAACACTGAAATTTCCAGCGTTTTCAACAGAGCGCCGCGGAAGCCATCCCAGGTTAGTTTGCGATAAGCACAAACCAGCAAGAACGACCCGAACGCACCAACTGCTGCACCTTCGGTGGGTGTGGCAAAGCCCAACAGAATACTGCCCAATGCGAATCCAACCAGAACCGCTGGTGGAACCAAACCGAGCAAGAATTCTTTCACAATAATCCACATCGATGACGCGCGGAATTCTTCGGGTAGTGGTGGCCCCAGTGACGGGTTTATCTGACAGCGAATTAGCGCATAGCCGATGTACAGCGTGGCCATAAGAAAGCCTGGAATAATAGCGGCTGCGAAAAGGTCAGTTACCGGCACTTCGAGTATCGGACCCATTACAACCAGCATGATGCTTGGTGGAATCAGGATACCCAGTGTTCCGCCGGCGGTTATCGCGCCTGCTGAAAGTCGAACATCGTAGCCGGAACGGTTCATGGTTTTTGCGGCCATGATGCCCAGAATGGTTACCGATGCACCCACGATGCCTGTGGCTGCAGCGAATATAGTGGATACAAACAGCACCGCGATGTACAACGAGCCTTTCACCCGCGACAGCATTAACTGTACGGCCAGAAAAAGCCGTTCCATCAGGCCTGCTTGCTCCATCAGAATGCCCATAAAGATGAACAGAGGCACTGCCGAGAGCGTTTGCTCCATCATGGCGCTGGAGAATTGCAAGGTTTCGAGGTAGTACACCAAATCCCAATTACCACCAAGGCCCCATGCTCCAAACACAGTTGCCAGGAAGATCAAGGTAAACGAGATAGGAAAGCCGATGAAGATCGCGAACAGCATAACGCCGATCATGATCAGACCGATAATTTCAGGGCTCATACTGGCCATCTCCCACGGGTTGTTGCGTACCAGGATTTGAGTATTTCAGAAACCCCTTGTATAAGCAGAAATGCAGCACCTACAGGAATGCAAAGTCTGATCGGCCACAGATAAGGTGCCCAGGCAGTATCGTTTGCGACTTCAAGTCGAGGCGAAATGGATGACATGAAGTATTCAGTGCCGCTATAGATTAAACCGGCCATGCCAAACATAAAGAGTGTGCAATACAGAACGAGATCGATAATGCCTTGTGTTCTGTCTGACCAATAGCGGTAGATAAAGTCGGCTCGAATGTGTACGCCTTTAGCCAGCGCGTAGCCAGCACCAAGCATAAACATGGCACCGTATAACATTCGGCTCACATCGTATGCCCATGCGGTAGGTCGAGGTTGTATCGGGCTTTCTGCGTCTGAACCTGAAATCCAAAGACTAAAGTGCGTTGCCCAATCTGCCGGGTTAGTCCCGTACTTTCTCACCACCACTTCGTACACCATTGCCAGACATAATGGAACTAACATCCAGCAAACGGTTTTTCCGACCCATTCGTTGAAGGTGTCAATGAAACCGATAATGGCACGGTGCTTGGGATTCATATCGTCGGGCAATTCGCCCGGAGCTGCGGAACGCCGTTCGGCTATGAGTTCATCAGCTATTTCCAGCTTATCTGGATCTACGTCATCAGCCATTGCTTACTCGTCAATGTGTTCGTTGTAGTAGGGGGGACAAAAAACAGGCCCCGAAACTGACAGCTCCGAGGCCTGATTTCGACTATCGCAATTTACTGGCAATAGTCATTTCTCTTCTGTACTTCAAAATACAGTAGGCAATTACTTCAGCGAGTTGGCGAATGCATTACCAAGAGACGCATTTGAAGTTTGAGCGCCAGCCCAGAAAGGTACTGCTACAGCCGCGAAATCTTTCATTGAAGTCCAGACTTCGTTGAAGAATTCGTTTTCAGCAGCATTCTTTTCCAGTGTTGCGTTAGCAGCAGCCATATACTCAACAAAGTAGTCAGCTGGAGTGTCATGCAGAATAACGCCTTCGTTTTCTGTCAAGTCTTTCAGCGCTTTACCGTTTTCGTAAATGCGGTAGCTGATTGCACGCATAAGTGATGCATCGGCAGCAACGTTCATCGCAATTTGCTGGTCAGCTGTTAGCTTGTTCCAGACGTCGCCATTGATGTACATATCAGCGTTTACAACAACCTGGTGCAAACCTTGTAGATAGTAGTGCTTCAGTACTTTCTGGAAACCGAACACGCTATCTGGCTTCGGGCAGCACCACTCAGCAGCATCGATAGTGCCTTTTTCAAGTGCTGGCAAAATATCGCCACCACCCATTGCAACAGCGGCTACACCAATATCTTTGTAAGTCTGACCAGGAATTCCAGGAGGTGCACGGAAACGCAGCTTACGGAAGTCATCCATGCTGTTGATAGGCTCTTTGAACCAACCCAGTGCTTCAGGACCAACCGGTTGAAGCAGAAGACCGTGAACGTTCACGCCCATTTCGTCCCAAAGACGATCATAAAGCTCTTTACCGCCACCAAAGTGGAACCAGGAAATGAAGGCAATGTTGTCGATACCAACGCCCGCACCGGCAACAGGTGAGCCGAACAGCATAGCCGCAGGGTGTTTACCAGACCAGTAGTGAGTCCACGCGAAACCACCGTCGAGCAGACCTTTGTCTACCGCATCGAGGATATCGGCGTTACCAACAACCGAGTTGGCTGGCAATACTTCGATAAGAACTTCGCCACCAGTGAGGTCGCTAACGTTTTTCGCGAAGTCTTTCAACATCACGATTTCATCGGCTTTGTCGCCGATAACAGATTGTACTTTTATGGTTGTGGCAGCTTGAGCGTTGACTGTAGTTAGTACAGCCAGTGCAAGCGAGGCGCCTATGGTTTTAAGCATGGTGCTGCGCATTAGGGTGATTCCTCCAAGTGGATTATGTTTTGCCATCAAGCGATGGCGGTTCGCCCGCAAGAGCATACAGCTTCAGCGGAGTTAGTGATCTGAAGTTTGTCTGACTTTACGAGTCCATACTGCACCTTTCGATGAGCAGTAATGAGACAAAGAATCTCATTAAAGCTAATTACTGTCAAATGAGAATCGTTCAAAAGGCATAAATGACCTATCCGTAGGTCTAATTCATGTACATGATATCTTGTACATGAATTGCTTGCAAGAGCCAGTCTTGTTGTTGTTACACAAGAACTGGCCGCGTGTGCTTTTCAGGAAAACGCGCTAGCACAGCGCACTTTTCAGGAAGCGGGCAGCGTAGGCAATTCGGTGGGGCCGATTGAGCATACGGCCCCGGTTGCCATGGTGCAGCGCAATCAGGATAGAGGCCAGCCAGGCGTGGCGCTGAAGGCGGGCTTTTTCAGGCTCGCAGGTCGTGTAGCCCGCCAGTAGCTGGTTGAGGCAGTGCTGACCGTGGAAATACAGATAAGAACCCAGATCGAGCTCCTTTCTACCCACCACAGCATCATTGAAATCCAGCAGCGCCGTGAGCGTGTCTTTGACTACCAGCAGTTGGCCTTCGTGTAGATCACTATGAATAATGGCCGGTTCGCTTCGCTCGATGAGCGTTCTAATCGGTAACTCTAATGCCGTTAGTTTTTTCACTAACGTGGGTTCTCTTCGAATTAATGGATGTGTATCGAGTGGTTCCGCGCAGAATGGCCAGGGCGATTCGAACCGCCTGAGGAATCCGGTTACGGCTTGTTGGTCATTTGCCATGAATCTGTTTTCTGAATACGCCAAGCGGCCAAATCCTGAAACCGGAGTGCCATGCATTGCACTTAACAATAAGCCAAGCTGCCTGGATACCGGTGGCGTAATAGTCGCTCTGGCTGGGTGTGCTCCTGCACAATATTCATCGAACGCCCATTCGTGTTCTGTATCGAGAGCAAGCGTGTGATGAGTTGCTACAGGTTTTGCAACGGGCAAATCTTGTTTGTGTAGTTGGTCTCTCAGATGAAAATCCAACCCATAGGAGCTTTGCTTGCTTTTATTGGGGTTGGCTATTCTGAGAACGTACTCTGCTTGATTGGTTGTAACCCGAAAAGCCTTACTGGTTGAGCCTGACGCAATAAACGTTGTGTGCTTATGATGTTCGCCAATCGCCATGACGATGGGAATGGATAGTGATTCAGCATTGATCGGTTTTGCTGTATCCATTGTGTGGGCCGCAGTGATTGCCAGGTTATGATCAGGCAGTATACGGGTGGGCGCAGATAACGCCAATGCGACAACTGGCATGGCTGCCAAGAAGGGCAGCTGTGCCAGCGTCAGAATTAGTCAGGCAGTCTATACACACTAAGTACGCCAAACAATCAGGCAAGAAAGCCCAGATCGGTTTGCTGAAAGTTTTGTAGTGTTGGTAGTACCACATGCAACTGATCTTCGGGAATTCCCATCCAGCGAAGCAAGGTAGCCGCGTATTGTGCCGATGCCAATGTGGGTACCACGCGACCGTTTCGGACTGCGTCCGGGCCATCGACACCCATGCTTGGTATGGTGCCATAGACATCACCGCCTTTTACCGCACCTCCCATAACCATCATATGATTCCCCCAGCCATGATCGGTCCCATCGCCGTTACCGGTAAGCGTGCGGCCAAAATCGGATGCGGTAAAGGTGGTGACATTATCAGCTTCACCTATTTCATCGAGCGTTGTTTGGAAGTAGGACAATGCTTCTGCCAGTTCCCCGAATAACCATGGTTGCATTTGATTCTGATGATCATGCACATCGAAACCTTTCATGCGCACGTAGAATATTTGTCGGCGCATGCCCAGCTGTCCGCGAGCGGCGATGAGCTGCGCAACCATGCCCAGCTGTGCCGCCAGTGAGTTTTCCTCAGGTTGCTCTGTGATGATAGGTCCGTTGGTGTGTAGTATCGCACCCAGCTCAGCGGTTATTCGCAACGCACGATTCTGAATATCAGCATAAGCGCTTGAGAAAAGATGATTCTGTTGTTGTTGCATTACACGGCGATACGCTTCTGCTCGCGGTTTTTCCCAGTCGTTGAACATGTCTAAACCGGCAAAATCGAGTAAGCCTTTTTCCTGCATTGAAAAAGGTCTTTGGCCGGTACCGGATTGCCAATAATTAGAACCATCTAATGTGACTGATGTTAAGTAGTCGCGATCCTGGTAGGTAGAAAAATGTTCCGCCGCTGCAGCTCCCCAACCTTGTTCGCCTCGACCCCGACCTTGCAATTGCTGCCATTGAATTTCCTGATCGGAATGAGAGAACAGTTGCGCTGGAAGGGGTACTGCCTTGTCTTCGTATTCACCGCGTGTGGTTGGAACAATTAAATTACCCACGTTGGCAATCAGTGCCATTCGATGCTCTTGGAATAAGTTATAAAGTGGCTCTGCGTGTTTGTTAAAACCAAGCGAGTCGTGATTACCCGAGGTCGTTGTTAAGTCCAGTAAGCTCTCACGTGCAACAGACAATTCTCTGCGCGATTGCGTGTATTCGTTGTACTCGGCATTGCCTGTAGGCACCAATAGACTAAAACCGTCAGAGCCGCCTTCCAGATAAACACAAACCAAGGCGCGGTAATCTTCACCGTCGGCAAAATTTGAGTCAGCTGCTTGCGCAAGGGTTAGCCATGGATTGGCACCCAAGGCTAAGCCTGCGCCTGCGATTGTTTTTGCCCCTGTTCGCAGGAAGCGTCGTCTTTCACTTTTATTCATCACAGACTCTTGTTCTATTTATTGTTGTGTTGTGCCTGGAATAACGCAAGGCTTAAAACTGTATCGCTGCTTCAGGTGAGCTTACGATCAGGAAGATAGCCTCGGCTATGCGTTGCGATGCCGCGTTACTGTAATCGCGCGTATCCATCAGGCGATTCACTTCCAGTCGCAGATCTGCCGACATTCTTCCGCCAAGCAGCACTAAGTTAAGGTGATCAAGCAATGCTTCACGATCATCTTCAAGTTCCATCTCACGATCAATATTAATGGCGATGCGTCGACCGTCATTGGCGACTTTATAATTGTGCGACCACAGACTGTTTGCCAGTAAGCGGCTCGACATACTAATCATGCTCGACTCGTCCATGATTTCGAATTCAGGAGACACTAAATTGTTATTTTGAATCGTGCCGGGTTGACTGAATTCAGGGCTGAAAAAGTTGAACACCGAAGGTGATGCTAATGGTGCTTGCTGCAATTCGTTACCCACCCACGCATAATTAAAATCCGGGTGAATAAAATCGGGCTCGAATGCTCGCCATAGCTGGGATATGCGTAACAAAGGCTCTTTTGCTTTGCCAAATTTCTGTGGGTAAAGCTCATGGCCCTGGCGTGCTTCTTTGTGCATCAGAATCGCTTTAATGGTACTGCCAAGGTTTCCTCGTTCGCCGTTGGCGTTTTCGTTAAACACTTGAACCACGTCTTTAACGTATTCGGGGGTCGGGTTGCTTGTGACCAGTTTCGAAATTAAATGTTTTACGATAAACGGGCCGACATTCGGGTGGTTCGCAATGTTATCCAGTGCATCCGCCAAGTCTTTTTCTGCGCTTTGACCAGCTGGAACAGTGAAACCGTTTAGCAGAACTTTCTCGCCTTTATCATGCATGTCGTCCCATGCAACCATCGGGTTTATAAAGTCTTTGTTTTTAGGCCAGCGGAAATGCTCGGCGTTGGCGAAGTGCCATCCGGTAAAAACATGCGCGAATGCTTCCACTGTTTCCTGATCGTAGGTTGGTAGTGGTACACCATCAGCATCGTTTATTGTCGTGCCATCTTCGTTCAGTTGGCTTAAGCCAATGCTGAACAACTGCAGCAGTTCGCGAGCGTAGTTTTCGTCTGGTCGCAGGTTGAGTTCAGCATCGGGCTTGTGGTTGCCTTTCATGCTGAGGTACTCACCCATTATCGGATTAAGCGTAATCTCTTCGATTAGATCTCGGTAGTTGCCAAACGCGTTGCGCAGCAGGATATCGTAGTAGTTGGCAAGCGCAGGTTGTTCGTCGCCCAAGCCACTCACCGACGATATAACAAAAATCTGGCTTAAAGCGAACGCGGTTCTCTGGCGCAGTTGGTCGTCGGCATAAACTGCCAGTCGCCACCACACATTTATATACTCATTCCATCTATCGTTTTGAGCCAGATTTAAACCGTCAGACATAAACGTGGCTGGTAATGCCATCTGATGATCTATCCAGGATTCTGGTCCGGCACCGGCGATGCTATTGATGTCGTCAAGTCGAGCACCAAACGTTGACTGTTCCAGTATTCTGAATGCAGCTTCTTTCGACATGGGTGTGTCGGGTGCTGCATTGTTTACTTCGGTAGCGGGCAATGCTGGCGCAATTGCCGGAACGTTTGATGATTCACCACCGCCTCCGGTTCCGCCACCGCATGCGCTTATGAGCACAATGGTGATCGGTAACAGAGACTTTATTATTTTTATCATGGCCTGGTTTCTGCCTCCTACACGAGGAGGTTAACGGCAGGCTTGCTTAATCAATGAAACGTGATGCAGAAGCTGTGACTTGGATTTGATTGCACTTGATGCGAACCAAAGTTGTGACTCAGGTGGCGACTAGGCTGTGTATTTGTTCAACAATGGCGGCGCTGTCGGTATAGCTAAGAGCAATGGGTACAGGTTTTTTACCGACTGCTTCAAAAAAGAGACTGGGAAAGCCCTGAGCACCGAGTGCCCTTGAAAAGGTGATGTTCTCTGTTAATGCATTATTCGTAATGTCACTGTGCAGCGCTTTTTCGAATTCGTTCACATCACACCCGATTTGCAGTGCCAGTGAGCAGAGTACGTCGTCGTCGGATGGGTTCTTTGCTTGAAGGTAGTAGGCCTCCTGAATTGCCCTTATCATCGGTTCTTCAAATCGTTGATCTTGAGCTGTGGCTGCCAAGACTGCTCGGCAGGCCGGATACGTCGCTCGACGTGGTTTGTTTTTTGTCCAGAAGTCATGGTTGAATTGCGTACCCGGGATGCTCTGGGCGATACGCTGCCAGTTAAACTGCAAGTGTTCCTGCATCGCCTTTGGCATGGGTTCGTTTGTATCCGGTGCCAAGCCACCGAGAACATATTTGGCGGCAACGGTATCAGGCAGGTTCTGTTGAAGCTCAAGCCATGTCGGTTTAAATCCCCAGCACCAACTGCACATAGGGTCGTGTGCGTAATAAAGCGTGTGGGGTTTAACTGTCATTATCTTCAGGCGTTCCACCGGGTGTAGGGCGTCGCTGAACGCTGTCGAGCAACATGGTTTCATCCTGATCTTGGTCCAGCGTCATGGTCTTATCTGATTCTTCTTCAAGTGTGGTCGATTCAGAGGGCGTTGACTCAGTTCGGGTTGAGTCTGAGCGCGAGCGATTTTTCAAATGCGCTAGTTGCTCTGCATCAATGCGCACGGTTTGGTCCAGCTGATCTGAGTAAATGTCTGTCGGAAGATCGGCAGGATCGATCGCGATGGTCGCCTGATCTTCATTGACGCCACCCACTAAACGCGCTCGTTCTGACTCCCACGCTTCTCTTTTTGCCGAAAGCGCTGCCATCTTTGCTTCGGTTTCATCGGCGTTGGCGGCCATGAGTCCGGCAGCGCCGGTAGCACCCGCCATTCCAGCAGTACCGGCTGCACGAATGCGTTTTAGTTCTTCATCCTTTTGCGCAATGATGCGTTGCAGGCGTTCTTGCGTATCTGCTTGTTGGCGATTGAGCTCAATGGCGTCTGCGCGAGCCTTGTGAATGCTTATCTCGTTTTCGCGTAATGATTCATTGATATTGTCATTACGATTGGATAGATCGGCCGCTTCTGATTTTAGTTGTTGTAATTGATCTTCAAGTTGTTCTGAATCTTGTTTGGATCGCATTTCCAGATCGGCATATTTTGTTTGCCAGCTTTCATTGACTGATTCAACTTCGCGAGTAGCAAGCGAACTGCGTATGGCCCAGCCAATGAATAAACTGAGAAAGGCCGCAGCGAACAGGCAAGCTATTATTTCAATAAGCAACGTATTCATCGTGGCTAGTCCGTCTAAAAGTTAAACTCGATTCTACGATTCAGTTGGCGCCCGGCCGACGTACTGTTGTCAGCGATGGGAACGCCATCGCCAAAGCCATATGCAGTGAGGCGTTCGGGTGTAATGCCTTGTTGAACCAGGTAGTCGCGCACCGCGTTCGCTCTTAGCTGGCTTAGGCGCAAATTAGTCCTGGAATTGCCAGAAGAGTCGGTATGGCCGTTTATTTCGATATCGATGTCTGGGTACTGCTCAAAAAGGGCAGCAATTTTCTCTATCGATTCAAGGCTGGCTCCTGTTAAGACATCGCTGCCGCTTTGAAACAGAATTTTTTCTCGTTCCAGGGTGTCGAATGCCTGCTGCAGTTGTCTGCGCTGATCGCTAGTGTCGGCAGATGGGTTTGGCGTGGTGGCGCTACTCGTGTTGCTATCTGGAACCTGCGCACTGGCTTGCTTCGTTTCACCGGCGGGTTCGTCTGCTACACGAATTCTTTCAACCAATGAAAGCGTTGACAATATTGATAGCGCATCGTTTACCACTTCATCGTGTGATTGTTGATCGATTGCAATGCCGCTCAGGGTCACCTGAGACTCATTAATACTAAGCGACGCCACGTTGATGTTTTGCATGCTGGGTATAAAACGCGTTAATGCTGGTAGCCAGTCTGCAGTACGTCTGTCTTCGTGAACTTGTATGCCGTTAATCACGTAGCTGGCGTTGAACGTGTTCATCGCAGATTGGATAAAGCGCAGCATGTCGTCGCGGTTGGACATATGGCCATCCAGGCTGAGCGTGTCGTTTTCCACCTTCAGGTTGAATGAAGGCAGGAGCCCGGTCTCATCCGCAGCTGTTGACGAGGGTAATTCAGCCAGTGCATCGGTTGAGTCTGTTGCGGTGATGCTCGCTGAATTCTGGTTGGGCGCCTGATCTCGTTTTTTTCTCGCTTGTTCAATAAGCGCGCGGGCTTTTTCCTCAACGCTTTTGGCTACATCGTTAACCACCACATTGTTCTGCGCAAGCTCATTTGACTGTGTGCTTATAGTTGTTGCGTCGGCCGCCTGGGTGTCTGCAACGGCGACAGCGGTTTCGTCCTGCATTGAATCAGCATTTTCCTCTTCATCTTCCTCCTTTACAGCATCTACTTCCTCTACTGCATCAGTGAGAGCATCAGTGAGAGCATCAGTGCGTGAATCACTGAGGATTTCATCTGCTTCCGAATCGGTATCAGGCGCATCGCCTGTGTTGCTCGCTGCCGATGCCGGCTCTGTAGCTTGTTCGGACGTATTTTCGTTAGTCGTGCCTTGATCAGTCGAACTTTCGTTTGGGTCTGTCTGGTTTGATGCGAGCTGGTCATTTTGAGCAGCGTCGTCATTTTGTGTGTCGCTCGCACCATCCGCGGTTTGTTCAGTTTGCTGATCGTCTGATTTTTGTACACCGGTGTCGTTTGGCCGCTGTGTATCTTGTGTTGATGCTGCCTCGCTGCTGTTCGCGATGCTTATGCTGTTGTCGGTGCTCGCAACAGGTACATTAACCGTATTCCCCACAACATTCAGTTGATTGTCAACAGTGCGAATGCCATCAGCATTGGCGAGCGCTTCAACGACCTTGTTTTGTACCGCTTCGCTGGCTACAACGCCGGATAAATGCGCGGTACGACCGTCAACCGAGAGGTTAATGTTGCTCGCACCCGTAGCCATTAGTGCCGATTGAGCGCTGCTTTGTATTTTTTGCTGTAAAGCCGGGACATGGCGGGTAACGCACCAATAGGAGATTGCTGCCATTCCTGTTAGCCACAGCAGGATCCAAAGGAGCGTCAGTCCGGCCTGTGAATGCTTGCGGGGCATAGTTTGGCGCACGAAGAAAATCAAACAGTAATATGGAAAGTAACAGTATACCGTTTGTGGGCGCGCATCTGGCGCTGAAAATTTGGCAGATTGTCAGGATGTCGCCTTCGAAATGTAACAATTACCCACGTCAGGTATGCTTACGCTCGAAGCAGAACGAATTTGCCGGAGTCTGTAATATTATGTCCCCTGAACAACCCGATAAGCCAATCATGCAATCACGTAAAGCAGGTGCAGGGGCGGTGTTGATCATTCCAGCAGCACTGCTGTTTGTCATTTCATTAGCGCTGCACAGTGGCGTCGCTCGCGCACAGGATTACAACGTGTTGCAAGAGTGCATGAAGCTGTCCAGTGCAGATTCAGATATCAACAATTGTATTGATAATTATCTTGATCTAATGGATGACAATATTCAGGATATATCTGAGTACATAGCACGCGACCTTGACGACGCACCCTTAAACAAATTTCAACTGGCACAGCAGGCCTTCTTTGAATACCGCAAACAAAATTGTTTATGGTATCTGGAGTTTTCATCGCCCCAGGCCACTGCCGAGAAAATTGCCAAGAACTGTCTTGCAACCATGTCGCAACAGCGATTGGCCGAATTGCAATCTCTTATCGCATCTGATAGTGGCAGGGCAGGAACCTTACGTGGGTTTTATGTCTATGGCGCGAATCGCAACAGCTTCCAACCGTGTGGCTCTGAGCAACGGTACTGGGTAGAAGGCGATAACGAGCAGGTTGGTCAGCTGCAGCAAGACTATCTCAATCAATCCACATCTTCGCTGCAAGTGTTGTACGCAGAACTGCGTGGGCAGATAGAGCCCACTCAAGATTATCCTGAACACAGCGGTGTGGTGAAGTTGGCAGCGGTGACAACGCTTAAACCACCCAGCGACAGCGAGTGCAGCCTGCCAACAGGCGCGACAGATACAACACTTGCGACGCGGCCGGAAATCAAACCGCCCGCTGTGCCTGAACCTGAGCCCGAACCGGTTGTGTCGGCCGATGAGCCAGAACAATTGTTGCGGGCCTACTTTGGTGAATGGCTGGCGGAGTGCAAACAGAGTAAATCCAGTTTCACGTGCGAGCTGTCTGTGGGTTTTACCGGTCAGGATATCAGTGATGAAATACGCCCGGTTATGTCGCTTAGCAGACGTAACGAAAAACGCACATTGGTGTACATGTCGTTCCCCGAGCGCGAGATAGACTCACCCACCAAGATTCGTTGGCGAGTCGACAAATATGCGTTTGGCGATATTGTGGGTTCAGAGATTCGAGTCGATGAGCAGGGCACACGTCAACTGGTACACGAGCGAAAATTTATACGTGACGACCTTATGCCTCTGTTTATAAAAGGTACTGAGCTTGGTGTAGAAGTGCTAGCCGATGTGGATGATAACGCCGGCGAGAAATTTACCGCAACGCTTAAAGGCCTGACCCGTGCTCTGGCTTTCGCAGATGACTTTATAGCCAGTGGTGGCCAATTAGAGTGAGCCTTACCCGAGCGGTTGTTTTTGCCAATGGCGATTACACGTCCCTTAGCGCGCAACACATTAATATCAGCAGCGCCGATTATCTGGTGTGTGTTGATGGTGGTGTTCGACATTGTTTGAGCGAAGGTCTGCAGCCGCAACTGCTAGTGGGTGATCTTGACAGTCTCGATAAGGCCTCCTCTGATAGTTTGGCGCAGTTCAACGTTGAGCGTTTGCAGTTTTCTTCTGAAAAAGATGCCAGTGATCTTGAGCTTGCGTTGTTAACGCTCGATGAGCGTGCGGTTTCCGAGGTGGTCGTGCTGGGTGCCTCAGGTGGGCGAACCGATCATCATCTGTTTAACTGGCAGTTGTTTGGTGGTCATCACTGGTCTTTTCAGTTGCGGGTGGTTGATGGCTCAGTCGATGCGCGACTGGTTGACCTTGCGCACCCCTTGTCTGTCCCTGCAGTGCGCGGGCAAACTTTCAGTGTGATACCAGTAGCTGGCAATGCGACGGGTGTCACAGTCGCAGGAGCCAAGTACCCACTCAACAACGCAACACTTATCCCTGGCAGTACAATCGGTTTGAGCAATGTTGTTAGCGCTGATCGTTTACAGGTGAGTGTTGAAAGCGGTATTGTACTGGCCATGTTTGTACACTTACTCTAATTCTGAGCCAGCAGGCCAGATCCGGGACGCTTAAGCATGATCGATATTCGCAGTGACACCGTCACATTGCCTACCAGTGCAATGCGTCAAGCCATGCACACAGCGGAAGTTGGCGATGATGTTTACGGTGACGATCCTACCGTTAATCGCCTTCAGGATATGTGTGCGGAATTACTGGGCCAGGAAGCGGCCTTGTTTATGCCATCAGGCACTCAATCCAATCTGGTTGCGTTGCTCACTCACTGTCAGCGTGGTGATGAATATATTGTTGGTGCTGATGCGCACACGTTTAAATATGAAGGTGGGGGCGCAGCGGCACTGGGTGGTATTCAGCCTCAAACGATCCCGTTTGCGGATAACGGTGAACTCCCACTCGACCAGGTAACGGAACAAGTAAAAGCCAAAGATGTGCATTTCGCTGTAACACGTCTGCTTTGTCTGGAAAATACACAACATGGTCGTGTTCAAACGATTGATTACATGAACCGAGCGCGCTTACTGGCCGATTCGCATGGCTTATTACTGCACCTTGATGGTGCCAGAATGGCCAATGCGGCAGTCGCATTAGGTGTATCGCTTGAAGACGTGTCCAAACCTTTTCACACGGTGTCATTGTGTTTATCCAAAGGTTTGGGTGCGCCGGTTGGGTCGGTGCTGCTGGGCGATAAAGCGTTTATTGAGCAAGCGCTGCGTTGGCGTAAGGTCACCGGTGGCGGTATGCGGCAGGCTGGCATACTGGCTGCTGCGGGCATACTCGCTATTACTGAGGGTTTTGCCCGTTTACATGAAGATCACGAACATGCGCAACAGCTGGCGGGGCTTCTGGGCAATGTAGCTGGCGTAAACGTCAGATCTGGCTGGACCCAATCCAATATGGTTTGGCTGGACTACGATAGTATTGAAGGCGTCGATCACGGTCAGGCGCTGCCGGCTTATGCAAAAGAGCGCGGTGTCAGAATATCTGTTGGACGTAATGCGGGCAGATTAGTTTTACATAGCGGCGTAAGCGATAAAGATGTCAACACAGTTGCAGATGTCGTTGCCGGTTATTTTAAGCAGCACGTTAGTTAATTCAGACTGACGCAACCTCGAACCGAACTAACGGTATTTGATTAACTGGCCGGCTATTATGTCGGGTATGTCGGATAAAAAGTAAAAGACAATAACAGTGAGTTATAAAAACGATGAGTAATATACGGCCCTTTCATATCGCGTTTCCGGTCGATGATCTTGAAGCTGCACGATCCTTTTATGGTGGTGTATTGCAATGTGAGCAGGGACGTGAAGATTCTGGTTGGATAGACTACAACCTGTATGGTCATCAAATTGTTGCTCACCTTGACCCTTCGCACGCGCGTCCTGTTGCTGTTGAGAATCCGGTTGATGGCGACAGTGTTCCGGTTCCGCACTTCGGAGTCGTACTCACGTTCGATCAGTTCGATGAACTGAAAGGTCGGTTGGAAGGTAATGCGGATACACGATGGGTGATCAAGCCAAAGACGCGTTTTGAGGGGCAGCCAGGCGAGCAGCGCACCATGTTTTTTCTCGACCCAGCTGGCAACGCACTAGAATTTAAAGCGTTTGCTGACGATGCTCAGTTGTTTGCGGTTTAAGCGTGCCATCCTGTAGTTGGTACTGTTTCGCGTTCATAAGCTTTGCGTCATCGGCGTTGTGAGTCACTAATATCACGCAGAGTTCATGTAGCTCGACTACCTTGCGTGTCAGCTCTATCATGTCGTAGCGGGTACTTTCATCCAATGCGCTGAATGGTTCATCAAGTAAAAGTATCGGCTGTTTGCGCAACAGGCATCGGGCCAACGCAACGCGCTGTTGCTCACCACCGGACAGATTAGCAGCGCTTTTTTTTATGAATCCTTGCAGGTCTACTTCTTCTAGAACGCGCTCAACGCTTTGCCACTCCTGCGCGCTCAATTTAAGGTTTGGTTTTACGCCCAAACCAATATTCTGGCCGACGTTTAAATGGCTGAATAAATTGTGTTGTTGAAATAGCGTTGTGACCGGACGCTTGTTTGCTGGTAACCCCAACAATGACTTGCCCTGCCATTCAAGCTCACCACCAGTGGCTGGTAGAAAACCTGCGATGACATTAAGCAGTGTGCTTTTGCCAGAGCCGCTTTTACCGAGTATGGCGCTAATTCTCGTTGCGTCGGTTTTTAACGTGTAACTAAAGCGCAGATCGCCGAGTTTTACACTCACGTTGTCAAGAGTCAGCATGGATTGGTCTCAGTAGCTGCCCGCCAGCAATGGCTCGCATTAACACGAATAACACTAAGCAGGCCATTAACAGAACACCGGCTGTGGTTGCAGCTTCGTGTAGCCGATAGCTGCCAATGCGTTGAAATAGTAACAGCGGTAACGTTAATGCGCGTTCTGAACCGAATAATGCTATAGCACTGAGATCACCTGCCGCCAAAGCAGCAGAGAGACCCATTGCATACCCGATGGGTTGTCGAATCAGCGGCCAATCGAGCAATCGCCAGCGCGACCAACCGGATATGCCCAAGGATTGAATGAGCTTGTCGTGGTGTTCGGTTGCCTGGATTATCGGGCCGTCAAGTATTCGTAAAACAAACGGTAACGCCATGAGGCTGTTGATGAGGATAGCGAGCAGTAACGCAATAGAAAAAACATCGGCGAAATCTCGTAATAGCAAAAATAAGCCTGTCCCCAAAACCACGGGTGGCATAACCAGAATAATATTCCCGGCGTGTTGAATCCATTGTCCAAGCTTGTGGTAGGCAAGCCTTATCCGTATGTGACGTGAGCTAATCAATAAGGCAATCCCCATTGCCACTGATATGCAGGCTGTCACAACGGCGATAATGAATGTGTTAATCGTGGCTTGTATCGTGTTTGTATGGATTAATACAGCCACGGTAGAGGGGTTTACAGCGGAAATCAACAAGCCCATAAATGGCAGTACGACGAAAAGCGCAGCTAAGATAATTATGCTGAAACTCACCCAGCGCTTCTTGTTTACGGGTCTGAATACTGTTGCTGCTGGTGTTATAGAAAATCCCAGTGGTGCGTTATGTTTAAAAAAGGCACTGAGTAATAATAACAATGTACAAAATGCCATCTGAACTAACGCCAGCGACACCGCTGAGCTTAAATCGAAGTCGAATCGCAGTGCCTGATAAATGGCAACCTCTATTGTCGTTGCTCGTGGCCCGCCGCCAAGAGTCAGCACTATGGTAAAGCTGGTAAAACACAATGTGAAAATCAACATGAACACACCGACTAATTGGGTGCGCATGGCGGGCCATTCAATAAATCTGAATTGTGAGAACCCGTTAAGCCGAAGTTGGGTCGACAAGCGCCATTGTGTGTCTGGAATGTTGTCCAGCGATTGAAGTAAAACACGCGTTGCTAATGGCATGTTGAAAAAAACATGGGCTAGCAAGATGCCGCTAAGCCCGTATATCGAAAACGGATCAATACCAAACCAGGCTGTGAAGTTATTCAGCCAGCCGGTTCTGCCGTACACCGCAACGATGCCAAAAATGGCCACGATTGTCGGGATAACCAGTGACAAACTAAACAGATAGATAAGCCATTTTCTGCCTGGAAAAACTTGCTCTCTGGATAGCGCCTGTGCGAGAGGAATGGCTAGCCCAACGGATAAAACAGCTGATAAAAGGGCCTGATAAAAACTAAAAAAAATGACGCGATTAAAATAGGTGTTCTGGAAAACGCCTGAAAGGTTAATCTCAGATGTGGTGAGAATTAATGCAGTTAATGGCAAACCGGTTATTAGCGCCAGTACAACTAACGCTAATAATCCCGGTAGCCACCAGTGATTTAACGCACTGTTAATTTGCGCTTTCAAGCCACTCATCAACCCATGCTTTGCGCTGATCTCTTACTAATTCTGTATCGAGAAGTAACGATTGGGTGGGTTTAATCAACTTTGAAAACTCCGCTGGTAGCGCATCACCAATGTCGATGCTGGGATACATGACGTTGGTTAGCGGTAACGCAGACTGCGCTTCATTCGAAATAAGGAATTGAAGAAACGATTTGCCAAGCTCCTGATTCTTCGAGCTCTTCAATAACGCGGCAACTTCAATTTGCAGGTAGTGTCCTTCATCGAAGGCTGCGGCCTGGTATTGTTCGGTTTTATCTATTGCCATGTGATAGCCAGGCGATGTGTCGTAGCTCAACACCATCGGCGCTTCGCCATTCAGGAACAATGAAAAGTAGGCTTCACTCCAGCCCGATGTAACGGTCAGAATTTTGGGTTTTAGCTTTTTCCACGCGTCGGCCGCATCGTCGCCGTACACCGATTTCATCCACAACATCAGGCCTAAGCCAGGTGTGCTGGTGCGAGGGTCCTGAATAATGATTTTTAGATCGTCAGGAGCATTGACGAGTTCATCAAGGCTTTTGGGTGGCTCTGGTAAGAGTTTAGTGTCGTAAACAAACGCGAAGTGGCCATAGTCGTAAGGTACGAAAATGTTTGAGTCCCAGTCTATCGGCAGCTTAACGGCGGATAAATCTGCGCCCGACTCAGAGAGCAGGCCAGTATCTTCAGCTAATGCCATCAGGTTGTAGTCTAAACCTAATACAACATCGGCTTTGGTGGATTTGCCTTCGAGCTGTACACGATTAAGTATGCCGGCTGAGCTGTCTATGGCGACAAAGTCGAGCGTGCAATCGCACTGTTTTTCGAATGCTGTTTTAATAATCGGGCCAGGGCCCCATTCAGAAGTAAACGACTCGTAGGTGTAAACCGTGAGCGTTTGCGCGCCATGGCTGCTTTGGGCAAAAGTGAGAAGGACCGCCGTGAGTCCTATGGAAAGTGCGCGGCGAATACCGGTGATCACTGATCATCTCCTGTTATTTGAAACATCAGCGAGTGCAAACTAATTTGTTGCAGCGGCTAATGTTCTGACGATTAATAAGGGTGATGACCATCTAACGGATTTGAGCTCAATTCCTACGCCGGTATTAACCGGATCAGGTTCTACGGGTTGTTATTACTCTCAGCCTTACGGCACCCCGATGAGTCATCATTTTTTCTGGACGAGTCCAGAGGCGTTATATTGAGTGTAAATCGACCCGGATGCAAGCTGGGATGGATTATTGTCACGATTAACACCTTTTCCAACGCGACGCCTGTGATCGGTTTGGTGTTTTTATCGACTCTGGCGATAGAGCACAAAGCCACTGCTTAGTATGATGATAGTTGCGCCGAGTATGGTTTGAGCGCCGGGAACGCTTTGCCAAAGTACCCAGTCGAAAGCGAGTGTCAGGACTAGCGTCGTGTAGTTAAGCGGCGCAAGTAGGGATGCATCTGCCAACGAAAATCCTTGTGTCATACAGTATTGACCTAACACGGCCAACACCGATACGAGCAGAACACCGCCCCATTCATTCAACGATAATGTTGTCCAGATGCCCGGTAGCCAGAGCAGGGCAACCGCGCCCACGCCAATATTGTAGAAGAGCACCAATGATGCTGATGATTCGGTATCTCCCAGTTTTTTGCCGCTTATAAAGAGAAAGGCGTATACGGCGCTTGCCACAAGAATCATCAGGTAGCCGAATAGTTCGCCTTCAGCGTTGGGTTCAATGGCCACCAGTACACCAACGTAACCAACCGCCACTGCACCCCAGCGATAAACGCCCACTTTCTCTTTCAAAAAAATCGCCGATGCCAGAGTAATCATGAATATGTTACTGAAGAACACAACATTGGCAGCGGTAAGTGGTAAGTATTTCAAGCCGAGAAAAAACGTAAACGGCGCGAGAAAGCCGATTAGTCCACGAATACACTGTACCGAGGTTCGGGTTGGCTTTAGTTCATGGAGTTGATCGCGTGACGCGTAGTATGCAACCATAAGAATGGCAATGATGCAGCTACGGATAAACAGCAGTTGGATAACATGGACTTTATCTTCAACCAACCATTTGGCCGCAGCGTCCATTGCCGTCATTAAAGTTAGGCCAAGCATAAATAGCACAATGCCCATGCCCGTGTTTGAGCGTGCGCTGTCGTATTGCGATGTTTTCGATAGCGCAAACCAACGACGCATCAGGCAGCGCGTCTGTAGTTGCGACGAGAGCCATCGGCACACACTCTAAAGCGCTTGTAGTTCCACAAGTATTGTTCCGGACAGGCGAGCACACATTGCTCGATACCTTGGTTCAATGCCTTCGTGGCAATCGATTTGTCTTTGTGTTGCACGTTATCGTCGCCGGGCAAAAAATGCACTTGCCAGCCAGCGCCGTTTGGCAAGCGCTTGGAAAAACAGAACAGGACTTGCGCATTGGTTCTGTTGGCGAATTTGGCTAGCAAGGTCATTGTGTTAGCGGGCTGTGCAAAAAAGGGGGCGAATTCGCCGTTGGTTTTATCTGGCTCTTGGTCGGGCAGAATGCCGACAGTGCTGCCGCTTTTTAGTTTTGACAATATGTGTTTAATGCCGGCGGCGTCGAGCTTAACGATATCGCTACCCATATTTTTTCTGCCAGCAATAATCAATGGTTCGAGTGCGGCCAGGCGCGGCGGCCGATAAAGGCAATTCACCAGTTCATCGGTCACCAGCGGCAAACAACAACTCTCCCACGAGCCCAGATGCGGCGCTGCAACAATCAAACCTTTGTTGGAGGATTGTGCAGCTCGAAGTAAGTGTTCTCCCTCTACGATTTCCATTCGTTGCAGTACTTCCTGATTAGGGCGTTTCCAAAGCCAGCAGGATTCGGTTAAGGCTTTACCGGTATGGATAAGACTTTCTCGGGCAATCGATTGCTTTTTTTCTTCAGGCCAATCAGGAAAGCACAGGTT
>CAKZUP010000008.1 GCA_937922945.1 uncultured Granulosicoccaceae bacterium | reverse complement strand
ACACGACCTATTTTAGTGCATTAGAATATATGGCCCTATCGACCCACAGCAGCTGAACGTTGCACACTCTTTTACAATACATTTCAATTTATTTGCTACAAATATATAGGTCCTGCGTTATTCTAAAAGTCGCAGAACAAGTAGCAATGCCAATGTTTTTCCAATGGTCTTTCGAGGCTGTTTGCTACTGCACAAATTCTTACAAAAATGCTTACACAAATGCTTAACAGAGTTCGAAGAAAAGGACTTCCTCTGTGAAGAGTTTGTAAGCTGGTTTTTTACACTATTTTAAATAGTTGGTTTGGATTTCAAAGTTGGTTTGGATCTAATTCAATTGCGTTAAATATGCGCACATAACTGCCCATTCGACTGGCAAGCTGCCTGGCACGCTGTCCGGAAAATTCAAATGGGGTTGAAAACAGAAAAGGGAATATCATTGCTATGAAGATGTCTGCAGTATCAAAACTTTCGATAAGAAAAGTAGAGAAAGAGAAAATCCAACCCAACACACTGCTGGAACACCTTTATACGCAATACTCACTTGAACAGCTAGAAGAAATGCTGACCGTTAAGCCCGACGATGCCACCCTTCTTGTGTGGAATGTTAATTCAAGGGACTTCGCCGCAATTGTTCAAAGAGCCATTGAATTCGTTCGCGAAGACTAGCTCGTTCGGACGCAATCGATCTAACTAACCTTTTCGACCAATCCGAAAGTCGAACTTTGGGTTAGCCAAACGAGCTTACTCAGTACTAGCTTTCTTCTGATGGAGAATCCGGTTGATCGCGCATTAGCGACTCATACTTCAGCTGTAACTGTTGCCGACTTTCCGGGTTTGTCTGATCAACGAGAATACATTCCACTGGACAAACAATGACGCATTGAGATTCATCAAAATGCCCCACGCACTCAGTGCACAAATGGGGATGAATTTCGTATATTTCTTCGCCTTGATAAATAGCATCGTTTGGACACTCTGGCTCACAAACATCACAATTTATACATTCATCGGTTATCCAAAGAGCCATACTTTATGTTCTCGTTAATTCCTTGCTTTGCCTTACGCTGACTGTGACTTTAACTTAACCTCGAATGCATCAACCACAATAGGGTGAACGAAATCGGAGTAGTCTCCATTCAATTTGGCTATTTCTCTGACGATACTTGAGGATAAAAACGTAAAGTCCTGAGAGGCCGCAATGAAAACCGTTTCAACAGCGGGCGATAAATGCCTGTTAACTCCAGCTATCTGCACTTCATATTCAAAATCTGAAATCGCACGCAAGCCTCGCACGATGACATTGGCCCCTACTTCGGACGCAAAATTAACCAACAAGCCTGAAAAAGCCATTACTTTTACATTCGGTAAGTCTGCTGTTATTTGACTAGCCTGATCGACACGCTCATCAAGATCGAAGAATGGGTTTTTCTTGTTGCTTGGGTCACCAGCAACGCCAATAATCAAGTCGTCGAACATCTTACTGGCACGCGTTGCGACATCGACGTGACCCACAGTCATAGGATCGAACGTGCCTGGATAGATTGCAGTCACTCGCATAATAAATTTTTCCAGCTAATCAGGTTCAAGTGTGCGCGAAAAAAACGATATTCGCAATGCTAAGCAAATGCAATGCTAAGCAAGGCAATGCTGAGCAAAGCCACCGATGATGAACCAAGTCACATTACATCACATGAGGCAACGTTGCCTTAAAAAGCGGTCCGTTAACAATGAGGCTACTGCATCTGTCTGATTAGCATTGCTGAAACCTCACCGAAACGCTTCTCCTTGATAAGCTCCCACGTTGGCAGCACGGAGTCGATGATATCGCGCTGCCGATTGGGAAACTCCAAATAGACCAACGCATCGCCCGGCAGACCTCCGTCGATTAAGAGACGGAGCATGTCTGCATGCAGTTGTTTATCAAACGGTGGATCAATAAAAACGATATCGAACGTAGCAGCATGATTCGCCAGAAACGCCTGAGCTGTGCCAGCATAGAGTGACACGGATTCCGGGGCATCGAGGCTCTCCAGCGTCGATCGAATCTGCGCAACCGCTGCCTCGGACGACTCCACCAACGTCACACTGGCGGCTCCGCGAGACGCAGCCTCCAGGCCCAGCGCACCGCTACCGGCGAACAGATCCAGACATTGGCGACCTGGAATATCGAACTGCAGCCAGTTGAACACAGATTCGCGCATGCGATCGCCTGTAGGACGCAAACCGTCTGCATTAATAACCGGTATTTTTCGGCCACGCCAGTGACCAGCGACTATCCTTATGGAACCTGAAGAATTTTTCTGCTTGGTGCCTTTGTTGGCATTTTTTTGCGCCGACCGTTGACTCGGCTTGTGTTTGGAACGATTGGCCATAAGCAATGATACGATACCAAGGCATTTGACGCTTTCATAATGCCGCACCACATTTAACGATAACCGCAAGCGACACCAGGCAACACATGGGCATTTTTAGTTTTTTAAAGCGGCAAAAAGCCGACCGCAATGCTGATATTCAGTCCGACGATACCGACGCCAATGAAAATCCAGTCTCAGCGTCCGAACCCGCGCTCGAGCAGAAAATGCAGCGCACGCGTTCGCGTTTCACCGACAATTTGCTGGGCTTTCTGCGCGGCAAAAAAGCGGTCGATGAAGAGCTGCTTGAAGAACTGGAGGCACAGCTGATTATGGCTGATGTGGGGGTAGCAGCAACAGCGCGAGTCATTGATTCTCTTCGACAAAAAGCAAAAAAAGATAAATTGCAGGACGCGGATGCCGTGCGATTGGTGTTGCGCCAGGAACTGATCGATATCCTGCAACCGGTAGAACAGCCTTTAGAAATACCAGACGATATCGTGCCTTTCGTTATTCTCGTTGTTGGGGTCAATGGCGCGGGTAAAACAACCACCATAGGCAAACTTGCCAAACAGCTGCAAGATGGCGGCAAAAGCGTGATGCTGGCCGCCGGCGATACCTTCAGAGCAGCAGCGATTGAGCAGCTGCAGGCCTGGGGTGAACGCAATGATGTGCCGGTGATTGCGCAAGACATCGGTTCAGATTCAGCGTCGGTGATTTTCGATGCGCTGCAGTCGGCCAAAGCTCGAGGCATCGATGTACTGATCGCCGATACCGCCGGACGCCTGCACACCCAATCGGGGCTGATGGACGAGCTGCGCAAAGTGAAGCGCGTGCTATCCAAGCTGGATGCCGATGCACCTCATGAAACCCTCATCGTGCTCGATGGCGGAACCGGTCAAAACGCATTAAGCCAGGCCGAACAATTCAATGACGCTATGGCGCTCGATGGTCTGGTTATCACCAAACTTGATGGCACGGCCAAAGGTGGTGTGGTATTCGCGATAGCAGAGAAAATCGGCATCCCCATCCGATTTATCGGCGTGGGCGAGAAAGTCTCCGACCTTGAAGTGTTCGAGGCATCACGATTTGTCGATGCGCTGGTTGATGAGGGAAGCAGCGAAGAGGTAGAAGCTTGATTCAATTTGAAAACGTTTCGCTCGAATACACAACAGATCAATACGCTCTGCGCAACGTCAGTTTCATTCTGCCGGATGGCAGTTTCACTTTTTTAACCGGGCACTCGGGCGCGGGTAAAAGTTCCTTGCTTAAGCTGATCGCACGGCTTGAGAAACCGACCGCGGGCGACATCATTATCGACGGCATTGACCTAAGTCGCGTTAAACCACGTCAGGAGCACAAGTTACGACAACAAATGGGTCTCGTTTTTCAGGATAACCAACTGCTGGATGATCGTTCCGTCTTCGACAACGTCGCCTTACCGCTCATTATCGGTGGTTACCGATACAGCGAGATTAAAACCCGGGTAAAGGCGGCGCTTAAACGTGTTGGCCTAGGCCATCGCGCCTACGATGAGCCATTGAGCCTCTCTGGCGGTGAGCAACAACGTGTTGGCATCGCAAGAGCGGTCGTGGCAAAGCCTCGTTTATTATTGGCCGACGAACCCACCGGTAATCTTGACGCCGATATCAGCGCTGAAATAATGCAATTACTGATGCAATTCTCTGCCTCTGGTGTCAGCGTTCTGGTTGCAACACACGATACCGGCTTGCTCGATACCTTTGATTTTCCGCGCATTCAATTGCACCAAGGCAAATTGGTTGATGTTCACGCAGGCGCTCCGAGAAACCGCACCAGAGCGCAGTTCACTTCTGGTGAGTTCGCATAATGGCAATTGAAAGCGGTAAGTCAGCGAAACGACCCCGGCCGCCTTCGGCAACCCGCAACCCGAATCCAACAGCACACCAGAACACCGTTGGTGCCCATACCACACTAGCAATGTCTGACTCCGACGCTCGCCAGTCTAAAGCCTGGACATACAGTCGACGCGGCTATGCACTGGCTCAGAGTTTTCGCCAGCTGCGCAGACGCAAACTTGCCAGTCTATCCACACTGCTGGTGTTCGGCATCACATTGGCCCTGCCAGCGCTCATCTTTTTCACGGCTAATTCATTAGCTGCGCTTGGTAATAGAAGTGTGGGTGAAGAGAGCATCACCGCTTATCTCACCATGCAAACACTCGATCTGGATGGCGCTGCATTGGCTCAACGGCTTCAGTCTCAACCGGGAATCAAAGCAACACGTTACGTGTCCCGTGACGAAGCGCTTGCGCTATTCAATGCGCAAACCCAGATTAATCAGGCTGTAGAACTGCTTGGTGAGAATCCCCTGCCCGGCGCTATCATCGTCTATCCCGACACCTCCGCACTGAATGAATCCGCGATAGCCCAGTTAGCATCACAGCTTGACCAGTTAACGGCTGTTGAGAGAGTGCAATTCGACCTGCGATGGGTGAAACGCCTGCAAGCAGTCCTGAACCTTGGCCGCACCATCGGCTGGGTGCTGGCAGGCTTTCTGACGCTGACAGCTCTGCTGGTTATAGGTAATACCATGCGCCTGGAATTGTTGCGTCGCCAGAACGAACTGGAAGTGTCTCGTCTGCTTGGCGCAAGCCGATCTTTCCTCAATCGGCCTATTTTGTACGCCGGTGCAGTCTACGGGTTCATTGGCGGCGTGCTGGCTTGCGGAATAGCCTTGCTGGCACTGAATGGGCTTCGCGACCCAACGGCTGAGCTGTCTGCGTTGTACTCCGGCGGTTTTGAACTGCTTTTGCCAACTGTTTCACAGTTGCTAATGGTGGTGGCGGGAGCGACCATTTTGGGTCTTGCAGGCGCCATAGTGACATTGTGTCAGCCTAAGACACAATTCTTACAAAATCGTAGAACTGGCATATAAATCATCGTAACTATTTGATTATATTAAATTTAAATCGCTCTTGAAACTGTTTCAAGGCCTCGAAAATGTTAAATTTATCGGGAACTTGGCCGATTATTAGCACTCTAGGTCAGTGAGTGCTAAAATTGACCCAACGGAACAGAGGCGGGAGTACAACGATTATGAGTAACGCCATTACAACCAACCAAGTAGCGAACAACCAAAGTGCTATGGCACTGCCAATCGTCGCAGACGATCTGAACGGCTATTTGTCAAAGATTTCCAACATCACTCTGTTGAGTGCTGAAGAGGAACAAAAGCTGGCGCGCGAACTTCGCGAAAATGAAGATCTTGATGCAGCTCGCGCATTGGTTATGTCGCAACTACGATTTGTCGTCCACATTGCGCGAACCTATAAAGGCTACGGATTACCGCTGGCCGATTTGGTGCAGGAAGGCAATATCGGACTGATGAAAGCAGTTAAACGATTCGACCCGGACAAGAACGTTCGTCTTATCTCGTTCGCTGTCCATTGGATTCGAGCCGAAATTCACGAATACGTGATTCGCAACTGGCGCATCGTAAAAGTAGCGACCACAAAATCGCAACGCAAATTGTTCTTTAAATTGCGCAGTGCCAAGAAGCAACTTAACTGGCTCAGCCACGACGAAGTGCAAGCAGTAGCGAAGGATCTCGGTGTCGAGCCATCAGTGGTGATGGAAATGGAATCTCGAATGCATGGCCACGACAGCGCATTTGATGCGCCGATTGGAAGCAACGAGGAACGCACGCTATCGCCGGCTGATGTGTTGCATCTCGACGACATGGACCCATCCGCTGTAGTTGAACGCTCGGATAACGACAATCAGGCTTTGGCCGGGTTGGCAGCAAGCATGGAAACGCTTGACGATCGTAGCCGTACCATTTTAGAACGACGGTGGTTAGCAGACGAAAAGTCGACACTGCACGAGCTTGCAGATGAGTTTGAAGTATCAGCCGAGCGCATCAGGCAGATTGAGAAAGCTGCGATGAAGAAGTTGAAATCGCACATGCTCGCTGCCTGACAGTAGCGGGACGCTTAAGCTTTAGTTACTAAGCCACGCGCTACCAACAAGCGATACCCAATGAAGCCGCCTTCGGGCGGCTTTGTTTTGTGTGACACAATCGCACCTCGATCCACAACAAGCAGTCCTCGCGGAGCGCGCTATGCAACCATTACCCGAATTCAAACTGGAAACGCATTTTTCCAAATGGGAATTCAAGGCGCGCTATCACTTGACGGCATCGGATGCACAAAGTATGAGTATGCAAGAGCTGCTCACGCTTGCAACGCCTGAAGACAAGGATGCGTTCGAAAATCTGTGGTTGGGTTATACAGAAACTTACGGTGCTCCCGATTTACGAGAAGCTATAGCCGGCACTTACGATACTCGTGAAGCAGCGGATATTCTGTGTTTTTGTGGCGCCAGTGAAGGTATCTATGCGGCCAACGCAGTATTGCTTGACAGGCACAGCCACGCGATCGTTGTGACACCAAATTATCAATCACACGAATCGTTGCCAGCGGCGATAGGCGACGTATCAGCGGTAGCACTCAACGCAGAACAGCAGTGGTCACTGGATTTAGATCAGGTGGCCGATGCGATAAGACCCAATACCAAGCTCATTACAATCAATTTTCCACATAATCCCACCGGTACCATTTTACCGATTGATCAATACCACTCGCTAATCGAGCTGTGTCGGCAACACGGCATTTATATTCTGCATGATGAGATCTTTCACGGTTTAGGTCATGCCCGTTCCGTTCATTTACCTCAGATAGCCGATGTATACGAACGCGGACTCTCACTGAACGTGACCTCAAAAGCCTACGGCCTGCCCGGCTTGCGGATTGGATGGATTGCATGTCAAGACAAAGACGTACTCCAAAAGATGGAACGCATGAAGCATTACTTATCCATTTGCAATTCAGCACCCAGTGAACGACTGGCCATTATTGCGCTGAAAAACCGCGACAAGTTACTGCAACGAACCTGCGACATCGTCGAGAAAAATTTGCCGAAATGGCAGGCGCTGTTCGCGCGCTTTCCAAACCTGTTTGAATGGTACGAACCCGATGGCTCTTGCATGGCGTTTCCGCTATACAGAGGCGCTGATGGTGTAGAGGCTTTCACGCAAAATCTTGTTGAAAAAAGTGGCGTGCTGTTATTGCCCAGCAGTATTTACGCATCAGCGTTAGGTGAAACACCAAAACAACGCTTTCGCATTGGCCTGGGACGCGACGGCCTGGATGAGGGACTGGCTGTATTAGAGCAGCACCTAATGAGTCACTATAGATAGATCGACGGTAAATGATGATTGTTGCCAATAACCGATTAAACGGCAAACACGCGTCTAGAAATCCACAGGGCAATCAAGATCAAAGCTAATCTGCACACACAACCCTGGCTCATTGTCGCTGAGCTTTATCGTTGCACAGTGTAAATCGGCCACAGCCTTAACCAGACTCAAGCCAAGACCTGAGCCTTTGGTGGTACGGCTGGACTCTAGCCTGAACAGGCGCCGAAATACCTTGTCGCGATCCTGCTCTGGAATACCGGGGCCATTGTCACACACCCGCATCCAAACCCGGCTCTCCTCCACACCAGCACTTAGCACGATGTTTGTCCCGTCAGGGCAATGCCGTATAGCGTTTTCGATAAGGTTAACCGTTAATTGTAAAAGCAAGTCTTTATCACCAAGCAAGTGCAAACCTGCGTTCTCCTCAACGCTTTTGTGTAAATCGAGCTGAATGGTCTGGTTATTTTCCTCCGCTACAGCCTCGTACACCTCGTATGCCGTTTGCAAAGTCGGCAACAAATCCATGGCAATAAAATTGGCCTTGCGAGCGCCTGCTTCAATTTGCGAGATACGCAACAACGCCTCGAAAGTGCCATTAATATTGGCCGCTTCTTCAATCGCCTGTTCCAGTTTTTCCCCAGCGTGTTCACCGTTTTCCACACAACGGGCAGCCTCTTCGATTTTGATGTTCAATCGGTTCAACGGCGTTTTTAAATCGTGCGCGATATCAGCACTGACCTGCTTCATACCACTGATTTGCTGTTGTAATAACGCCAACGCATCGTTCATGTTCGACGACAGGCTATCTATATCGTCACCCTTGGGGCTAATGGGTAATCGCGCATTCAAATTACCACTTGCAACTCTGTCCATAGAGCTGACAATCGATCGCACCCTGGAATGAGATCGACTGGCCAAAATCGCGCTGCCAATGAGCGCTAACACAGTTGCACCAAGAAACGCTGTGAGAAACGTTCCCAGTAAATGTCGGCGCAAATCGTCTGCTTCACGAACGCTCCGCCCTAACGACAGCAGATGATCGCCAACCTCAAACGTTAAGAATCGATAGTTTTCATCAACGCCCAGCTCCAGATCACTACCTACTACCGTTAGCCACCCCGGCTGTTCCGATACGCTTGGGATATTTCCCATTAAGCGTTTACCGGTCGGACTGGCCAGATAGTACCCGGTTGGATCTTGCATAGGATTACTTGCAGCTTGGATCTCGCCAAGGCCGATCAAGCCATCAAGGTCGAACTCTTCGTATATTTTCAGAGCAGTAATCTGTTTGGCAATAAGAGATTCATCGATGGAACCGATAATGAAATCCTGAACTGTCTTGTAGTAATAGACAGCCCCCACAGACATGCATAAAAAATACAATGCTGCGAACGCCAACGCGAGGCGAAACGGCATACTATTAAGAATTTTGAACTTAAGCGTAGGCACGCTATTGCATCCCTATGGCTGATCTATCGATCAGAACAGATCTGCAGCCAACCTGCCGCGAAAATTTTGCAACAAGCCCTGCATAAGAATGGGGTGCCAGCACAATGATTACCGCGGTGCGTGCAGGCTGTAACCAATGTTCCGGATAGTATGCAGCAACGATACTTCGAAGGGCTTATCTATCTTGCTGCGCAGGCGACTAATGTGAGTTTCGACCACGCTGGTTTTCGGGTCGAAATGAAAATCCCAAACCTGCTCTAGCAACATGGTACGGCTAACCACACGCCCCTCGTTACGCATAAGCACTTCAAGCAATACGAACTCACGCGGCTGCAATTCAATTTCAGTATCGCCTCGCTGGACAGTACGTTTGAGCAAATCGATTTTTAAATCGGCCACCTGCATTGATGTCTGCTCTTTCGATTCTGCGGGTCGTCGACCAAGCGCGTTGACCCTTGCGAGCAATTCGGAGAACGCGAACGGTTTGGAAAGATAAT
The DNA here is from genome assembly GCA_937922945.1 of uncultured Granulosicoccaceae bacterium. Lineage (GTDB taxonomy): Bacteria > Pseudomonadota > Gammaproteobacteria > Granulosicoccales > Granulosicoccaceae > Granulosicoccus. The sequence continues at coordinate 33,072 of CAKZUP010000008.1, read as the reverse complement.
CATCTCCGCCGGCTTCCAGCCCTTCGACTCGATCGTCTACACCAGACATCGCTGTTAAAAACAGCACCGGTGTCTGATCGCCAGAGGCGCGGATGGTTTTAACTAAAGACAAGCCATCCATTCCCGGCATCATTCTGTCGACGACCAGTACGTTGTAATCGGTTTGCATACACTGGATGAGCGCTTCCTTCCCATTCTCCAGCACATCGACCACATGTCCCGCCTGAGTCAGGCCATTTGCTGCGTACTCCGCTGTGGATTTGTCGTCTTCTACCAGTAAAATGTGCATGAATTATCTTTCCAATCGTTAGTGTTCGGAGCGCGTCATCGCATCGACTGCAGCAACGATAAAAATCGGTGTTTAACTGCTCGTCTGGATGTTTCCAGTCCGCACAGTATCGGCCTCAGCGTTTGCGGCAAGATTGCCGAAAATTTACCAAACTGTATATTCTGTGTCTTGTTGTGAATTCCGACACGCTAAGCAGCAAGGAAAGTGTAATTCTGGTATTTCTACCGAGCATCTTAATCCCGACCTCTGATAGGGTCACCCTTTAAATCCTTGCTCAACCGAAAACCTATGAAATCTAAAGCAAACCGGCTCCACAGTCCGTTTAATCGGCAGCCCAGTCGGCAGCCAAGTCGGCCGCACGTTCAGCAACCCAAGTGGGCATTGGCGACCATTAGTGCAGCTATGCTCTCTTTGCTGCCAGCACTGGCATCTGCAAACCCGCCAAGCCAACCAGGCCAGCCGTCCGGCTCAATCAATGGCTCCACGGTGAACTTATCATGGGTCGAATCGACAGACGATCGCAGTGTTGCAGGGTATAACGTTTATATCAATAACCGCTATGTCGATACCGTGCCACAGGCGCGCTACACGGGCAATATTGATACGTCCCGTGCGAACTCGGTTTATGTCGTTGCGTTTGACGCACTCGATAATAACGGTAACCGGTTTTTTTCTGCACGTTCAGCAGAAAAGCAATTTGATGTCCAAACCACAGTGAGCAGTGGCAACACAGGCAACAGCAATCAAAATACCACCACTAACAACAGTACCGGACCAGTTCCAACGGCGCCCACATCACTCAACGCATCGAGAACCTCTCCGACTACCGTGTCGTTAACCTGGACAGCATCTGTAGATGATCAGCGTGTCGCAGGTTACAACGTGTACCGCAACGATCGTTACCTAACAACGGTTAGCAACCCAAGACTCAACGATATTCAACTGGCCTCAGGTGTTGAGTATAGCTACTACGTTGTGGCTTTCGATGAGCCGCGTAACTTCTCACCTAAATCTGCAGAAGTCAGCACCGCCGGCAATAGCGCACCAACAACGCCTGTTGCACCCGCCGCCCCGCAACAGCCTAATGAACAGCCAAGCGAGCAACCCGCGCCCACATCCGGGCCAGATACGCAGAAGCCGAGCGTGGTTCAGAACATTCAGGCCCAGATAAACTCCGATGGCAGCATTGCTGTTCAATGGAATGCAGGAGCAGATAATGTGGGTGTTGAGGGCTACAACCTATATCGAAACAGAAACTACCTGACGACCCTCTTCCAAACCAGCTTTATCGATCGAACCGCGCCCACTGGTGAAGACGTCAGTTATGCGGTGGCCTCATTCGATGCTGCACGGAATTTCAGCGTCACATCACCGTATAGTCTGGCCACGTCAGAATCAAACACAGGTTCAACGCCGGTTACAGATCCTGATGTAAAAGGTAACCCACCGACCTTACGCGACCCATTCGCAGCACCCATTGCTTCACCGCCCAGTTCAGACCCGTTCGGTGCAGCGCTCGAAATTGATACCGAAGCAGCCGTTGCAGGCGGCCCACCAACGCAGCCGAAAAACCTGCGCGCTGAATTGGTGTCGAACGATTGGGCTGAAATCAATTGGGCACCATCAAACGATGACGGCGAAGTTGTTGAGTACCGTATTTATCGAAGCGATGGCGTGGTCTACACCATCCGCGAAGATCAAACCCTATCGAACACCGCCAACCAGGCAGAGATTGACCGCTTCTGGAATAGCACGCTGTTCATTGATTGTAACTACACACGCTTTTTCCAAGAGGTTCACGATTGCGCCAGCACAACACCGAGTGCCGGTGATGAATTTACCTACCAGGTATCCGCAGTTGATAACGACGGCATGGAGTCGGCTCGTTCAGAACCATTAGAGGTGATTTATCATGTGGCGGAGAACGCGCCTATTCCTTACTACAACGATTTTTATAAGGATAACGACGACACGTTTGTGCAAGATCATGATTTAAGTCGAGTCGAGTATTTTATTGACGACTTTATTAGCGTATTCAGCGATGACTTTAATGGTAGTGAAATAAACAGTAACTATTGGAACACCAGCCTTGTCTGGGGTGATACTCGCATCATTAATGGTGAGCAACAGTATTTTGTTAACACACAAGACAATCCGGATTTTGGCTACAACCCGTTTAACTTAACCGGTGATACGCTGAAAATTGAATCAATCGCCACACCGGAAAACCTTGTAGAGAACTTGCCACCGGTATGTGACGAAGTTGATCCATTCGGTAAAGAACGCTGCGCGTTTCTATCGGGCGCATTGTCCAGTCATGATAAGTTCGGCTTAACCTACGGCTACGTAGAGAGTCGCATGAAAGTTGGCAGTGGCGCTGGAAGCCTATCGAGCTTTTATCTCTATCACCGATACCCAGGCACAGGCAACACTGCACATGCGCCCGAGATTGATATCATTGAGTATCTGGGTGAAAACCCATTCGGTGACGAGTTAGCCTTTCAAACGCATCACTACGACAATGTCATTGATGGCAGCACCAACTCTGCGCCAACCATGTCGTATGCAAACCCGGATGGCACTAAGTTCGATGAAGATTTTCATACCTATGGTGTCCTGTGGGAACCACAATTGGTTATCTGGTACATTGATGGTAAGGAAATTAAACGCATGACCGGCCCGCAAGTGGGACGTCAGCAAATGAATATCGTCACGTACCTTGTTTCCGGTAGTGCGTGGGCACCAACGCCCGATGTCAACGCAGATATATTTCCTTTGGAATTCGAAATTGACTATATCAAGGCCTATCAGCGTCCGCCGTACAACACCAATGGTGTCTATCCGGACTAGAAGCCTTATCGCGGAAACAGTGGCAACAGCCCTGGGTATTTAAGCCAAGCCGCGCACAGGCGGTCAGGCTTTTTATGGGCACCATGCCACGCTAATCAAGGGCGCTGCTGCGATATAATTTCGCTCAGCGCCTTTTTTTTGATTTGCTTTTTATAACTTGGTGGATAGAATCATGAAAAAATACAAGTTTGTAGCCGCCTCATCACTACTGCTCGTTCTTACTGCATGCAGCAGTAGTAGCACTGACTCCAATTCACCCGGCAATGCCGACTCACTTTTTCCAGCATCGTTCGATCACCGCGTTAGTAGCATTAGCTTTGACTACGACAAAGACGGCTCAATCGACCGCTCGGTTCGATACAACTACGATGAAAACGGAAGGATGATCCAGAGGATAAGCGAAAACGAGGAAGGGGCCATAGATACGACAACCTTCCTTTATTTCGATGATGATTTAATCGAAATTCGAAGCGATGGTGAAACCGAAAAATACGGCTATGAGAACGGACGTGTGGTTTCCTACGAATATTTGTACGCGGCGAATGAAATATACAACGAAGAAACGTTCTACTACTACGACAACAATGGTCGATTAACCAGTGTTATTGGCGATAACAATTTTTACTATTCAGACGATTGCGAAACCGCACTGGAATTCGGTGAGACAGAACAAGACCCGACGGAGCTGAGCATTACTTATGCTAATGGCAGAATAGCTAACATTTCATCCACAGACGGTGTTTTCAGTTCCACGTACTCTTACAATTCGAGCAATCAACCCATCCGCATAGAAGATAAGTACTCCTGTTACGATGAGCCTGAAGTCACTCTGCTGCAATACAACAGTGAGGGTACGATGGTGTCGCGTGAATTTATTTCAGAATTTTTTAGTACAAAGTTTGAGGCAGTTTACGACAATAACGGAAAAGCCATTCGTACTGTCAACACCGACAGAGATTTTCCAGGTGCAGAACCCGATTCAACAACGACAGATGAGTACACTTACAACGAAGAAAATCTGGTTATCTCTATTGATTCAACCACAGTAGACCCCGATCCAGGCTTCCTTGTTACGCCTTCGTATCTTGCGACCATTGAGTATGAATCCGAGACATGCTTAACCGCTCCTATCGTCAATCCACTCAGTTTAGCTACGTTAACTAACTTTAATATAGACATAAAAAGAAATGACCCATCGCTCTGCAATTTACCGCTGTAGTAGGCAAAGTAGTTGGCAAAATATAGTAGGCAAAATAGTTGGCAAAGTAGTAGGTAAACAAGCGCTCTGATTTAGACTAAGCCAGAGCTTCGCTAGTCTATTAGGCTTACACGAACAAATCGGCACGAACCATTTTAAAAGTGCAAATTGGATAAACTCAGCTGAACAGGCGAATAAAGTGAGGAACATAGTGGTCAACGAGCATAACCGCAAACAACCACATTAGATAATTGATTGAGAAAACAAACGTTTTCATTGGCTGCTTTTCATTTTTCTCGTTGAACATTTTTATAACGTGATACATGAACATGGCGCCGAGTATCACAGCCGCAGCAAGATACAAAGGCCCACTCATTCCGATAAGGTACGGGAACAACGTTACGATCAACAACAAAATGGTGTACAGCAAGATTTGCAAGCGCGTAAACGCAACACCATGCGTTACCGGCAACATGGGGATGTCCACCTTAGCGTAGTCATCACGGCGATGAATAGCCAATGCCCAGAAGTGCGGCGGCGTCCATATAAACACAATAAGGAACAGCAACAAGGCCCCTGCTGTTACCTCGCCGGTAACGGCCGCCCACCCCAACACTGGCGGCATCGCCCCCGCGGCACCGCCAATGACAATATTCTGCGGCGTTGCCCGCTTCAGATAAACCGTGTACACCACGGCATAGCCTATTAGCGATAGAAAAGTCAGAACCGCAGTTAGTGGGTTCACAAGTACCACCAGCATGATCATCGCGATAACGCCCAACGAAAATGCGAACATCAGGCATTGTTGTGTACTCAAATGCCCCTGGGGAAGGGGACGGTTTTTAGTTCGCCCCATTTCAGCATCGATACGCTGATCGATAACATGATTTATGGCTGCCGCCGAGGCTGACGCTAATCCAATGCCCAACGAGCCAAAAAATGCCTCCTGCAACGGCGGCCAAGCAGGCACAGCCAACGCCATACCAACCATGGCGGTAAAAACCAGCAACAACACAACCTTTGGCTTGGTGATTTCGAGGTAATCACGCCAGTGGTTAGCAAACGATGTTATTGGATTAGTAGTGCTCAGGGATTTCATGGCTTAAGGCGGTTATGGGTGTCAGCCCATGTGATAAACGCTGCAATAGACTAACCGATGTGCCGTTATTTTGATAGTCCAATTCGCTACGTCCCCCAGTGTGCAGAAGTACACAGCGAGCGCATTATCAGGCGATCGCGGTGCGAGCCGGAGATTGCAGCCAGGTAACGCGCATCGGCGTTTCAAACTGAAACTGCCTGGGCTCACCGACTTCCAGAAACTTCTCTCGCACATGATCTTGCCGGATATCGGCCTCGGTATAACTGGTATTAAACGATTTACTGGCGTAACGAGAAGCGTATTGCTCCCAGGAGTCGTAACTCACCTTGTTGCAGTATTCAATAACATCGACTCGTGAAAAATTGGGTATGCCGAACGCCTCTATGGCCTTTTGCGCAGCAGCCCGCACCGGACCCTCTTCATGAAACAATCGCATCACCTCATTCAAATCGCCGGCGGCCACCGGTTCCATTATGTACATGTAACCACCGGGTTGCAGCACCCTGAGCGCTTCATTGAATACGGTCTTATACAGTTCGCTTGGTATGTGGTGTAGCGAATAGGGAAACAATATGCCATCAACTGACTGGCTTTCAACCGGAATAGCATCGGCACCTGCTTCCGCAAAGCCAACGTTCGCGATAATCTCGGACGCGTTATTTTTCGCCGCTTGAATGGGATCAGGATCGATGGCAAGCACATGCGCGCCACGACTGGCCAGCGCTTTGGACAAATGCATGTTGCCGCAGCCGGCATCGATCAGAAATTGATCCTCAGGTTGTAAAAATTGATCGATAACATCCAGATCAGAACTTACGCCGAGGTCATGTTGTTGCATAGCCATACGGTTTCTCTAGTAGATTCATTAACGCCCAGATACGTTGACAGGCAATAGTTGCGTTAGCAATTATCCGATGCGAGAGACTTTAAGCAAATGCTTAAGGTCTTTGAACAGCGGCCCAGGTAGTTGATCTGGCAGGTAACGCATCATAAGGTTGCCATTCGGGTCGATGAGATAGATGACGTTGGTTTTCGCATCCATGCCTGCTTCAGCTGCACTGATTTGACCGGTAAACGCGGCGTTGGCTTCTGCGTTACTTCCTACAATACGCAAGCCCAGCTGTGCGTCCAGCATTTCTGCGCTGAAGCCGGGATCCTGCTCAACCAGCAAAACGCGCTGCACCCGCAACATGCGATGATTCAAAGCCAATCTGGCCTGACGTATATCGGCAAGGGTGGCTTCACAATCAACGTTACAGCTAGCACCTGGCACGTAGAGTATGGTCCACTTGCCACGAACATCATCGAGCCCGAACGCTTCGTTTGTACCGGCTTCATTTAAAGAGAATTCGACAAACGGCACAGCCGGAGAGATAAGCTCTCCGCGAGATTTCGTGCCCCAACTAATAGAACCACTTTGCACAATCTGAAACCAGATTGTGGCGAAAAACAAAGGCAGGAAAAACAACGCAAATATCCACACCAGCTTCTTTCGCGATGCGGCCCGTGCCGCCTCGCTGATGATGATTTCACCGTTCGCGTCCCGCTCAGGTTTATTTATACCGTCTGTTGAACTCATTACACTGACTCTATCCGTCGGGTGTTGTACACAAAAAATAAAATAACCAACGCCGCAGCCATGGCATACCATTGGAATGCGTAGCCATAATGCCGGGTTGGCCCTATCGCAGCCGTTGGCTCCCAATTCGGAATATAAAACTCCGTTCCGTTCCCTTCTGGCCTGTTGGCCTGCTGATTCACGTTTGAATCATTGCCAAACTGCTGTGGCTGAACGATGCCATGCAAAACAGGCTCACCCAGCGCATCTTCGATAGCATCGTAATCGAAGTATTGCAGCACAATTGGCCAGCTCGCCCCCGGTTCAAAAGCATCGCCATTAAGAAAGCCTTTCGATGGCCTGGAAAACAAGCCGGTTATACTGATGTCCGATGCGCCAATGGCCTCAGTGAGCTTAATATCGGGCAGCTCTTGCCGGGTTCTGCCAGGCGCGACCCAACCACGATTAACCAACACCAAGCCACTTTCTGTCCTGACAGGCGTAATGACCTCATAGCCTGCCTGTCCTTTGTGCACTCGATTATCCCACAGGAACTGTTTCTCGCCGTGGTATTTTCCGTTGATTCTTACCTTCGTGTGTTGCGTTGCAGCGAGCGCCAAATCGCCCAGATCGGATGCTGCGACAGGCTTTGCACTCAACGCGCTCTGAGCAGCTGCCAGGATGATCTTTTTCTCCGCGGCACGATGCATTTGCCAGGTTCCAAGCGCGAGTAAGGCACTCAGAAAGAGTAAAAACAGGGCAGTTTTCAATATGCCGGGGTTATGTTCAAAGCGACCAATACGCAAAACAGCTGTCCTTACTCAAGTTTAATTTACCGTTTGGGTACACGCACGGTTATCAGCAGTGTTACTCTAACAATCTATGCTATTCGTAAAATTTATTGTACTTCTACTGCTGGTCTTCATCCTGATCAGCCTGTTCTCAGGGCTGTATTTTTTAGTAAAGGATAAAGGTCAAACCAAACGAACGGTGAACGCGCTAACGATTCGCATTGGCCTGTCTGTTCTCACTATCGTGGTCATTCTTATTGCCGCGGCTACGGGCGTTATCGAGCTAAATCGGAATCCAATGATGAATGACGTAAAAGTGCAGGACGACACAGAAGAAACAAGCCAGGCAAACTAAGCTTGTGTTTGTTATGAATCAAACAAGCTTCTGGCCTGCAAACTCTAGTCTGCAAATTCTGGCCTGCAAACTAACGCATACAAATCAAGCCAATAACGAAAGCGCGCTCACACTAGTCAGGCAGTTTCGACGTATACACCGCCTTATGGCTCATCATACGAGCAATCAATTCATTGGGATTAACATCGTCGAGCAGTAAGTCCCGGTGTCCCTGACGCATAAACCCTTCTGCGCAGGCGGTATCGAGAAAACGCAGCAAGTCATCGTAAAAACCCACCACATTGAGCAAGCCAACCGGCTTTTCATGAAACGCCAACTGTGCCCAGGTGAGCATTTCGAAGAGTTCTTCCAACGTGCCCAAGCCACCGGGTAACGCAACAAAACCATCGGACAACTCTGCCATTTTGGCTTTACGTTCATGCATATCAGCAACCACCAGCAGTTGGGTTAAGCCCTGATGCGCTACCTCAAGCTCAACCAGCGCTTCTGGAATGATGCCTATAACTTCCCCACCCAACGCCAACAGCCGATTTGCCACCGCTCCCATAATGCCTACATGCGCACCGCCGTACACGAGCGTGAGACCTTGTTCTGCCATGGTCTGCGCAAGCGCCTCGCTGGCAGCAATGTAATCAGGTTTGTTACCCGGACTGGAACCGCAATAAACGCAAACAGATTTCATGGATGGAGGCTCTTTCCAGGGAATTTATCCGAGCCACCAGTATACCGAAGTCATGTCTGAAGCGATGGATAGGACGAGGAACAAGCCGATGAAATGGGCGACGAGTTGGGAGGATAGACGAGGCTGGAAAACCAACAGGCTGACACGAAAAAGGCCGGTAAATCCGGCCTCCTTCGGTTATGCAATCTTGACTTAACTGAGTCGCTAGACCAGATACACAAAGATAAACAAGCCCAGCCAGACCACATCGACAAAGTGCCAGTACCAGGCTGCCGCCTCGAACGCGAAGTGATTGTCTGCGGTGAAATGCCCCTTCATGCCTCGCAGCATGACCACCAACAGCATGATGGCGCCCATGGTTACATGGAAACCATGAAAGCCTGTGAGCATGAAGAACGTTGAACCGTAAATACCGCTGGTCATTTTAAGGTTCAGATGTGCATAGGCTTCGTAGTATTCGAACGCCTGACACGCCACGAAGATAAAACCCAGTGCAACAGTTGCACCCAGCCAGCGAACCATTTTCTTGCGGTCGCCTTCTTTAATAGCGTGATGCGCAATGGTGCAAGTCACGCCACTGGTTAGCAGCAGCAATGTGTTGATCAATGGCAAGCCAAACCAACCCATTGGCCGATAGTCGCCACCTAACGCTCCAGGCCCGTCGCTTGGCCAACCGTAGTCGTGTCCTGTCCAAAGCAACGCATTGGTGACGTCGGCACCGCCGCCACCTTCTCCACCAAGCCAAGGGCCCGAGAAAGAGCGTGCATAGAACAGTGCACCAAAAAACGCGGCGAAGAACATGACTTCAGAGAAGATAAACCACATCATGCACATACGGAAAGAGGTATCAACCTGCGGACTGTAGGTGCCAGATTCACTTTCCTTGATAACGGTTCCAAACCAACCGAACATCATGACAACAAGGACAATGGAACCAGCAATAAAAAGCTCGCGTCCCAGCACCCGGCCGTTTAGCCAGTTTGCAAAGCCCATGAAGAATAAAAATAATCCGATCGAGCCAACGATAGGCCATCTGGCCTCATGCGGAACGTAGTAGTCAGTAGCACCACTCATTGGGTAGTCCTGTTATGTAATTAAACTTGTTATCACCACCAGACAAACTCAAGTCGTTTGATCTGGTGATTTGAAAAATGTGTACGATAAAGTGACTCGATCTACATTGATGGGCAGATCGGGATCAATAATAAACGTTAGCGGCATCTCCTTGGAAGCCTTGGGCTCGAAAGGCTGACGCGTAAAACAGAAACACTCTGTCTTGTTAAAGTACTTCGCCGCAGCTTGGGGCGACACACTCGGTGTTGCCTGGCCGACAACCGCGTTGCTGGACAGGTTCTGCGCGAAGTACATGGCCTCATTCAACTCACCAGGCCTGACCTGCATTTCTTTCACGGCAGGTTCGAACTTCCAGGTGCCACCAGAATTAACGCTGGCAACAAATTCCACTGTCACCAGACGATCTTCAGCCACTTCGGCGGCGGCTTCACTGATACTTACTCGCCCGGTTTTACCGTTCAAGCCGGTGACTTCGCAAATGATGTCATAAATGGGCACCATAAGATAACCAAAACCAAACATGGCAACTGCCAGCAACAAACTCTTGCCAGCAACCACGCCATGTCGTTTCAGCGAATGTGTTGTGTTATCTACCATAGCTTATTCATTAACAATCTAAGTCGCACTAAGCAAGAGTTACCTAACCAACCTGGCCGCGCCCATAAACCATCCAGACAATACTGCCCACATAAAGCGACAAAGCAATAATGCCAAGAATAATGGGCATGCGATAACGTTGCCAGAATGAGCGTTTATCGTTGTCGGTCATAGTGTGGGCCGCAGCAGGCATACCGGTCGCAGCGGATATAGAGTCCGCTGCGTCCAGAGGTGTCTGCACTGATGTAGATGAATCACTCACTTAAGTTCACTCAATTAAAGCCAAATGACTAGCGAGTAACCGTATTGGCGTCAATAGCCGGCGCTTGTTCAAACGTGTGATAAGGCGCTGGAGACGGAACCGTCCATTCCAGACCGCGGGCACCTTCCCACACTTCAGAAGTCGCTTCTTTGCCACCTTTGATGCACTTCATAATGATGTAAACAAACAGCAGTTGCGAGAAGCCAAAGCCGAATGCACCAACCGTTGCGATGAAGTTCCAGTCTGCAAAGATGTGGTTGTAATCGGGGATACGCCGAGGCATACCAGCCAAACCGACAAAATGCATTGGGAAGAACAACACGTTCACGAAGATGGTTGAAATCCAGAAGTGCAGCTTACCCAGCTTTTCGTCGTACATATTACCGGTCCATTTCGGAATCCAGTAATACGTGGCAGCCATGAGCGAGTAAATTGCACCCGGTACCAACACATAGTGAAAATGCGCCACAACAAAGTAGGTGTCGTGATACTGAATGTCTGCCGGTGTGATGGCCAGCATAAGCCCTGACAAGCCACCAATGGTAAACATGATGACAAAACCAATAGCGAACAGCATCGGTGTTTCAAAAGTCATTGAACCGCGCCACATCGTCGCAACCCAGTTAAATACTTTTACGCCCGTAGGTACTGAGATCATCATGGTTGAGAACATGAAGAACAACTCACCCGCCAGAGGCATGCCGGTTGTGAACATGTGGTGCGCCCAAACGATGAACGATAGAAACGCGATCGACGCCGTTGCATAAACCATTGAGTCGTAACCGAACAGTGGCTTGCGGGCGAACGTAGGAATAATCGACGATACGATACCAAACGCTGGCAGTATCAGGATGTAAACCTCAGGGTGTCCGAAGAACCAGAAAATATGCTGGAACATAACCGGGTCACCACCACCTGCTGCACTGAAAAAGCTCGTGCCGAAAAAGCGGTCGGTTAGCAGCATGGTGACAGCACCGGCAAACACCGGAATGGTTGCAATCAGCAAGTACGCAGTAATGAGCCATGTCCAGACGAACATGGGCATTTTCATCATGGTCATGCCAGGTGGGCGCATGTTGAAAATGGTCGCCACGATATTAATCGAGCCCATGACAGACGATATGCCCATAAAGTGTATGGCAAAGATGACAAACGCAAAACTATCGCCCATTTGCAGAACCAGCGGCGGATATAAAGTCCAGCCACCAGCCGGGCCACCACTGTCCATGAATAAAGTGGAAAGCATAATGGTGAACGCAAACGGCATAATCCAGAACGACCAGTTGTTCAGTCGTGGCAGCGCCATATCAGGTGCGCCGATCATCATCGGAATCATCCAGTTAGCCAGACCAACGAAGGCCGGCATGACCACACCGAAGATCATGACAATCGCGTGCATGGTTGTCATTGAGTTGAAGAACATCGGGTCGACAAACTGCAAACCTGGTGAACCCAGCTCGGCACGAATTATCAGCGCCATCCCGCCACCGATAAAAAACATGATTAAAGAAAACCACAGATAAAGTGTGCCGATATCTTTGTGGTTGGTTGTTGTGATCCAACGCATCATCCCTTTGGCAGGGCCGTGATGGTGGTCGTGGTCGTCGTGCCCGTGATCGTGGGCGTGGTCTGAGCTACTCATCAGTTAACTCCCTTAAAGTTGTTCTCTGGCGTATCGAGTGCACTCTGACGCATGCCATGACGCAACGATCGCATTTGGGAAGGTTGCAAGGAATCGCCAGTGGCATTGCCGAAGGCATTGCGCTGGTAGGTAATCACAGCGGCCAGATCGGCATCGCTTAAGCGACTGGCGAAGGCTTGCATCGGTGTATCGTTCACGCCATTCATCACAGTAGTAATGTGCGTGTCGATGTCGCCGGTAGCAATGTCGCTACCTGCTATGGCCGGGAACATGCCCGGTATGCCCTGTCCTTCTTTCTGATGACAGCTGGCGCAGTTAGCCTGATATACGCGCTCGCCGCTGGCAACCAGTTCCTGCTTTGACCACTGGCGAATAGCATCCATATCAGCTGCAGCAGTTTTCATTTTCTGCTCACTAACCCAAGTGTCGAATTCTTCCTGAGTAACGGCTTTTACAACAATAGGCATAAAGCCATGATCGCGACCGCATAACTCTGCGCATTTACCGCGATAAATTCCCGGCTCATTGATTTTCGCCCAGTTCTCGTTGATGAACCCTGGAATAGCGTCTTTCTTTACCGCCAGATCGGGCACCCACCAAGAGTGAATAACGTCGGCAGCTGTGTGCAGAAAACGAATCTTTTTCCCAACTGGCAGAACCAGTGGGTTATCGACATCTTTGAGGTAATGTTCAAACTGCTCAGTATCGATATCTGAGTTTGCCTGACGAGCCGCGTTGTGAGCGGGGTTAAGCTGGCTGTAAAAGCTTACGCCTTCGTCAAGGTACTCATATTGCCAACGCCACTGATATGCCGTGACTTTAACGCTCATATCGGAATCGCTGAAGTCTTCCATTTTGATCAGCACTTTTGCTGCCGGAATAGCCATGACAACCAGAATGACCAACGGTACGATAGTCCACAGCACTTCCACCGTTGTGCTTTCGTGAAAGTCTGCAGCAACAGCACCTTTGGATTTGCGGTGCTTGAACATCGAGTAAATCATCACGGCGAATACCGCAGCTCCGATGGCAACACACCACCAGAACATGCGCATATGTAACGCGTGAACTTCACCACTGATTTCCGTCACGCCTACAGGCATGTTCGTGTTCTCAGCTCCCCAGTAGCCAGCCCAACTCACCGACGGTAACGCCAGTGCAAAGACTACAAAGAGCATCCAACGATAGACGCCAGATGTCATAACAAGATCTCCACAATTAAATCAAAAACCATTGACCGAAGCCGCATCAGCAGCTTAGTCCGAATTTATTCACTGTTTGAGCGCGACTCTGTTAGCGCACAACGCTTTTTCGTAATCCACCGCCGTTTACGGTCGCTTCAATACCGAGTCGAGCTTGGTATAAAGCGTTTTCTTTTCATCTCGACCGAGACATTGTCCCAATGCGTAATGCTTTCCGTGAGCGCCCAGGCTCAGGTGCCCGACTTCAAACGGGCTTTCTGGACAATGGTACTTCAGTTGAGACCATTGTCGTGGCAACGCCACTGACTTTTCAGGCTCTCGGTAACCCCACTCAAGCTCAATGGCATCGCGCTTGACGGTTATTACTTCTTTTCGACTCAGCTTGTGCGTCGTCCAATGCAGGCAAGCGGCAATGAATATGACCTCGGCTCCGGCAAACGGGATTATCATCCAGAAGCCAAACGCCGCCATAGCCAGCGCAACACCCATACAAATAACGCCCAGACTGGCCGCCAGCCACATGTTGGCTTTCCACGACATGGACCGATTCGCCATCACAATAAGCCGCGTCGCCGTATCTCTGCCATTGGTATCGGCCGACTTTGCAGAAGCGACAGACTGATCACCATTTGATGAACGGTCGTCGACTGTGACTATGTTGTTTTGAACATCAATCATAGCGCGTTAACGCAAACCCCTAACTATAGCGTAGCTTTACCGTTTCTCTCAATCTATCAGGCTTTTATTTGCGATATTTTTACTGCCGCAAGCACGATGAATGAAGGATTACTGACACAATTTTGTTACTGTCCTCGCAGAGACTGCCTTAAGCTATCCAGCGACACGGAATACTCGTCAGAATTGTTGTTCCTGTCAGCCAATAATGCACCTTTCCAGCCATGTGCGTGCACCAGCTCAAGCGTAACCGAAAACCGGTGCCCAGACACAGCTTCTCTCAACTGCTTACGCACTTGAGCAGACATAAGACCAGTGCGACGTCCAATCGCAATGTTAACGGCACCAACACTGCGCATCTCCGCCTGTAATGCATCGATGGATGGATAATCAACGGTAATGAGCTCCCTATCCAAAACCGGCGCTGCAAACCCCGCAGACAGCAGCGCGTCCCCGATATTATGCATGTCAGCCAAGCCGAAAACATGCTCAGCGGAATCGAGCTGTCGCCACACATCAGAATACTCAACTAACGTGTCAGGACCAGCGGATGTGAGCATGAAAGCGCCATTTTCTGCCAGTACCCGCGCCACCTCGGCATACACGGCAGTCGGCTCATGACACCACGGAAGCAACATATTCGACACCACCAGATCGAAACTGCCATCGGCAAAAGGCAGATGATGGGGATCGGCACTAATGCGAGCAGGTATTTGAGCCCGCCACCACCAACGCCTGGCCGTCGGATAAGGCGCTATAGCCGGATCGATAGCGATAATCTCAGCATCTGGGTACTTGGAGCGCAGGCCTTCTGTCTGATAGCCGTCCCGCGCACCAAGATCGAGCACGCGTTGCGGCTCAATCGCTAACAAATCCAGCCGGTCAAACAATCGCTGGCTGATGTTCTCGAACACAGCATGATGAGCGCTGAACGCGCCATTCGTGCCTTTAAAATGGCGCCTGACATGGGCATAGCTGTCGGGCTGTCGAGGTTGATGCATCTTTTAAATTCGTCCAGATCGTGTATCTGATCTATAGTGAAGGCTAGCAAATATAAGACGATACCGTGTTTAGCGCATCACTGTTAATACCTGCAATTATTGCAGCCACATTGGCTTATCTGGCTGGCTCCGTTTCCGCAGCCATTTTGATCTGCCGCCTGATGAATCTGCCCGACCCTCGCGAATCCGGCTCAGGCAACCCGGGCGCAACTAACGTGTTACGCGTCGGTGGTAAATTTGCGGCGGCACTCACGTTACTGGGCGATGCGTTGAAGGGCTTACTTCCCGTTGCCATAACCGGGCTTATTATCCCGCATCCACCCACCATCGCTTTAGTCGCGATTGCTGCGTTTCTGGGACACCTGTATCCGATATTTTTTGACTTCCGTGGGGGAAAAGGTGTCGCCACCGCTCTAGGCGCACTATTTGGGCTCAGCATGCAAGCAGGCTTATTGGCGATAGTGACCTGGCTGGCCATTTGTCTGGCGTTTCGAATTTCATCTCTGGCGGCGCTCGCCACGTTCGCTTTGGTGCCACTGTATCTATTCACCAGCGGCCAGAGCGCCTTTGCAATGGTCTATGTGGTTATTGCCGTATTTTTGTTCTATAGCCACCGCGGCAATATAAAACGCATTTTGAATGGTACCGAGCCCCGACTGGGCAAATCCTGACTTCACGGTGTTAAAACACTGCCTACTGATTTTTTTTGCGTTTCCAGCGATTGTCTGGGGTTGCGAACCCTGGTCTGTTGAAAATCGTGCGAACCAGAATCTTAGCGTTGGAAACATAACGCTGAATATCAATGACGTTTTCAATCAACAGCTGGACAACGAAAATGCATTGATACACCGACTGGCGAATCGCCTGCATATAGAGTCGCGCGAATCGCTTATTCAGGCACAACTGCTGTTTGCGAAAGGCGATGTGTTTGATGTCAACTTACTGGAAGAGACCGCGCGTAATTTAAGACGCAACAGTTATCTTCGACGCGCAACCATTACACCCCTGCGAATCTGCGACGGCGCTGTCGATATCCTTGTGCAAACCGGCGACAACTGGTCACTGATTCCAGGCATGAACTTTTCACGCGCTGGTGGTGAAAACGAATTCTCCCTATCTGTATCTGAATTGAATCTGTTCGGGCTAGGCAAAAGCCTTGGTCTGGAACTCGACTATGGCCGTGTGCGCGACCAGCAAGTGCTGCAGTACTTCGACCCGATGCTGTTTGGTACAACGACACAATTCGGCACTCAATTTCAAAATAACACCGACGGTCAGGTACAGATCATTGAATTTGAAAAACCGTTTAACTCACTGGATTCGCGCAGGAGTTGGCGCGTGCGCGCTGGCAACACCGAGTATGAACAAAATTTGTATGACAACGGCTTCAGAGTGAATCAACTCGCGGTAGACAATGAATTTTTTTCCTTCAAAGCAGGCGCTTCCAAAGGCAAGCAACTGATACGCCGTAACGCGGATGGCACGGCCATTTATCGCGTTACCCGCTATAGCCTCGGTTGGCAATATTCACGATACCAACTTGGCGCAACAGATTTATTCCCGGAAAGCACACCCGTTGATGAACGCATTTTCAGCTATCCGTTTTTCGAAATCAGCTTGCTACAACCTGCATTTATTAAGCAATCCAACCTGCAGCTAATGGAATCGGTTGAAGACATAAATATTGGACATTCAATACGCACACGAATTGGCTTGGCATCAGAAGCGTTTGGCAGCAACACCAATGCGCTGCAAGCCGAGCTGGACTTTAATAAGGGTTGGCAGCTAAACAATAAAACGCTTGGCTTGCTCAAAGCCAGCCTCGATGGTTTTTACACCGCAGACGGCATTCAAAATGGCGTAGCGTCAACCACGCTTGAAACGTTCTATTTTTTTTCCGCAAAAAGCCGGTTCTACACCAGCGCAAACATTGTGTCTGCAACAAGATTATTTGAGAACCGCCAACTCGTTCTGGGCGGCGCCACAGGCTTGCGTGGTTACCCGCTGAATTTTCAAACCGGCTCGCGCCGCACGCGATTCACGCTGGAGCACCGTTATTTTTTCGATTGGTATCCGCTTCGCCTGGCCCGCATTGGAACGGCTGCATTCTTTGATACGGGCGCTGCCTGGGATAAAAGTGAAGAGCAACGCTGGTTAAGTGATGTGGGCATCGGGCTGCGAATTGTCGGCACCCGACAGGCCAATGCCAAGGTTATGCATATCGATTTCGCCTTTCCGTTAAATGAGACCGACCGGATCGATCGTTTTCAACTGGTGGTTAGCGCAAAAACACAATTCTAGGAAACCGCTGTTAGCGCTTCCAGCGACCAACGCGGGCGAATATTCAAGGCCAAGCCATCCTGCTCACCGGACTGGAGCCTGAGTGCGCCAGCCAGTGCAATCATGGCGCCGTTGTCTGTGCAGAATTCGAGTCGCGGGTAGAACACCCGTCCGCCGGCTGAAGCCATGTCGGTGGTTGCTTGTTCGCGTAATCGCTGATTAGCTCCAACACCGCCAGATATCACCAGTGTTTCCACCGATTCCTGCTTTAGGGCACGCCGGCATTTTCCCAACAAGGTATCCACAATGGCCGCCTCAAATGATGCGGCCAGATCGGCAGGGTTCAGATCCGGGTTATCGCGCATCGCCGTTATGGCTGCCGTTTTTAAACCACTGAAGCTGAAATCGAGCCCCGGCCGGTTCATCATGGGCCGAGGTAAATCAATCGCTTTGGCATTGCCTTCGAGCGCAAGCTTGGCCAAATGCGGCCCGCCCGGATAAGGCAAGCCGAGGACTTTGGCCGTTTTATCAAAGGCTTCGCCGGCTGCATCGTCTACCGATTCGCCCAGTACTCGGTACTGACCCACGCCATCGACCCGGACTAGCAACGTGTGCCCACCGGATACCAATAAACACACAAACGGAAAATCTGGCGTTTCCGGCTCCAGCATAGGTGCCAGCAAATGGCCCTCCATGTGGTGCACGCCCAGCGCCGGGCAACCCAACGAAAACGCAAGTGACCTTGCCATCAAAGCGCCCGTCATCAACGCTCCGGCTAAGCCGGGGCCGGACGTAAACGCGACTCCGGCGATATCCTGCGTTTTTAGGCCCGCCTTGTGCACTATCTGTTGAGTGAGCGGCACTAATCGCTGAATGTGGTCGCGGGACGCCAATTCCGGTACAACCCCGCCGTATAAGGCGTGCAGGTCGATCTGAGAATGGATTTCGTGCGCTAAAAGGCCTTGGCCAAGCTCATACAAAGCCACACCAGTTTCATCACAGGAAGATTCAATGCCAAGAACAATCATAGTTTATTGAGTTTACCTACCAGAACCCGCTATACTAGGGAGCTTTTCCCAATTACGTGCAAGAGAATACGACTTAAATGCCATCAGTACGAGTTAAAGAGAACGAGCCATTCGAAATGGCGCTGCGCCGATTCAAGCGATCCTGCGAAAAAGCAGGCGTCCTGACTGAAACACGTCGTCGCGAATTCTACGAAAAACCAACCGCCGAGCGAAAGCGAAAAGCGGCAGCGGCCGTTAAACGCCACCAGAAGAAGCTGTCAAAAGAAATTACTCGTCGCGTTCGCCCTTACTAAGTCTGGCATAACCAAACCTGATTAAATCAGCTTTTTTGCTGGTGCACCCACTTTTCGGTCGATTTTAGCCGTAAGTTTTAGGGACAGAATTTGAAGCCGGGTTTGGACTTAGAGGCAACAGCATGAGCGAAACGCGACAGCGCATTCTTGATGACATAAAAGCTGCCATGAAAGCAGGCGATAAGCCGCGCCTGGCAACTTTGCGTCTCATGTCTGCTGCTATCAAGCAAATAGAGGTCGATCAGCGCATCGAACTCGACGAGCCCACGACCATATCCGTGCTCGATAAAATGCTGAAACAGCGGCGCGAATCCATTGCACAGTATGAGAAAGCCAACCGCGACGATTTAATCGCTGTTGAAAAATCGGAACTAGAGCTAATTCAGGAATACATGCCTGCTGCGCTTTCCGAAGACGAAATCGCCAGTATCATTGAAGAAGCCGTCGCATCATCGGG
Organism: uncultured Granulosicoccaceae bacterium; assembly: GCA_937922945.1. Taxonomy (GTDB): domain Bacteria; phylum Pseudomonadota; class Gammaproteobacteria; order Granulosicoccales; family Granulosicoccaceae; genus Granulosicoccus. Next base: position 13,739 of record CAKZUP010000008.1, on the reverse strand, counting down.
CGCAAGCTCGATCAAAGATATGGGCAAGGTTATGGGAATCGTCAAACCTGCCTTGCAAGGTAAGGCTGATATGGCTGCTGTAAGCCAGAGTATCAAACAACGCCTTAACGCCTGAGTATCTAGCGCTTGTACTGAAGTTTGTTCGCACTCGGTCAGTGTGTGCTGAGGATATCGATCTCAGAGTAACGCGCTGGTGCAGGTATTCTCGGTTTTGCACGATATCCAGGTATTTTCAAAATTATGAGCAACAACAACTTCCAGTTTCTGGATGCAGCGCGACAAGACCCTGAAAAAACCGAGGTCGTCGTTCGCATTAAAGATTTCAACGAGATCTATGGCCAATTCGATGCCGAACAAGCAGCGAGTCAGGCCGATCGCTGTCTTGCGTGTGGCAATCCGTATTGCGAATGGAAATGCCCCGTCCATAACTACATTCCTAACTGGCTGAAGCTCATTGCTGAGGGCAACTTGCTCGAAGCTGCCGAAATGTCTCATCGCACCAATTCGCTGCCCGAAATGTGTGGCAGGGTTTGCCCACAAGACCGACTCTGCGAAGGCGCTTGCACATTGAACGACGGCTTTGGCGCAGTCACCATTGGTTCGATCGAAAAATACATCACCGATGAAGCGTTAAAGCAGGGCTGGCGGCCCGATATGTCGGGTGTTACCGCCACAGGCAAACGCGTCGCCATCGTCGGCGCTGGCCCGGCTGGTCTTGGCTGTGCCGATATTCTGGCCCGCAATGGCGTGCAAGCCGTTGTGTTCGATAAGTACAACGAAATCGGCGGCTTGCTCACGTTTGGCATTCCTCCGTTTAAGCTGGAAAAAGAAGTGGTGTTCACTCGCCGCGAAATTCTTGAAGGCATGGGCGTCGAATTCAAACTCAATACCGAGATTGGCAAAGACATACCGTTTCAGACACTACTCGACGAATACGATGCTGTGTTCCTGGGTATGGGCACATACACATCCATGCGCGGCGGATTCCCGGGCGAAGACTTGCCGGGTGCGCATGAAGCTCTGCCCTACCTCATTTCAAATGTGAATCATCAGTACCAATGGGACACTAACCCTGATCATTTTGTCGACTTAAAAGGCAAGCGTGTGGTTGTGTTAGGCGGTGGTGATACCGCTATGGACTGCAACCGAACCGCTATCCGTCAGGGCGCAGAATCTGTTACTTGTGCTTACCGTCGCGATGAAGCCAATATGCCAGGCTCCAGACGTGAAGTTAAGAATGCAAAAGAAGAAGGCGTCGAGTTTTTGTGGAACCGACAACCTGTTGAGATCGTTGAAGGCGCAGGCGTTGTGAAAGGCGTACGCGTGGTTACTACAAAACTTGGTGAACCCGATGCGCGTGGCCGCCGCATGCCAGAAGAAGTGCCAGGCACCGAAGAGTTTCTTCCCGCAGAAGCTGTGCTTATAGCGTTTGGTTTCAGACCGAACCCTGCCAGTTGGTTAAACGAATTCAACATCAATACCGATGACGGTGGACGTATCGTTGCCCCGGAAGACAATACCTTTATGCACCAAACCAGTAATCCACGCGTGTTTGCCGGCGGCGACATGGTCCGCGGTTCTGATCTGGTCGTAACCGCTGTGTTTGAAGGTCGCAATGCAGCGCAAGGCATACTGGGTTTTTTAAAAGCCGAAGCCAGCTCGGCTGCGTAAAAGCTTTCAACACAAATCGGATCCAGATCGTATGAGCGCACCTCTCCAGAATGACTTGTATTTGCGCGCCTTACTGCGTAAGCCCACCGAACGCACGCCGGTTTGGGTTATGCGTCAAGCGGGCCGATATTTGCCAGAGTACTTACGCGTACGAAAACAAGCAGGCGACTTTATGACCTTGTGCAGCACGCCAGAGCTTGCCTGCGAGGTCACACTGCAACCATTGGAAAGATTCAAGCTCGACGCGGCTATCCTGTTCTCCGACATACTGACCATTCCTGATGCTATGGGGCTCGGCTTGCATTTTGAAGCAGGTGAAGGACCAAAATTTTCTAATCCTGTCAGATCCCGTGCCGACGTTAACAAGCTGCCAGACATCGACCCCGGCACTGAGCTGCGTTATGTGATGGATGCCGTCAGCCTGATTCGCAAAGAACTTAATGGGCGAGTTCCTTTAATTGGATTCTCCGGCAGTCCTTGGACGCTGGCCACTTACATGGTTGAAGGTGGTGGCAGTAAAGACTTTTCAAAAGTAAAAGGCATGATGTTTAGCGATCCAGACACCATGCACGCACTGCTTGATAAAAATGCCAAAGCAGTAACGCAATACTTAAACGCCCAAGTGGCAGCCGGCGCTCAATCGCTAATGATCTTCGATACCTGGGGTGGCGTTTTATCGCCGGCGTGTTATCGCGAATTCTCTCTTCGATACATGGCACAAATTGTCGATGGGCTCACCCGCACCGCGAACGGACAGCAAATTCCGGTAGTGCTGTTCACCAAAAATGGGGGACAATGGCTTTCAGACATGGCAGACACCGGTTGCGATGGGCTGGGCGTAGACTGGACAACCAACCTATCCGATGCAAGAGCACGCGTGAATGATCGCGTTGCTTTGCAGGGCAACCTCGACCCGTCAACATTGTATGCCTCACCCGAACGCATTCGCGACGAAGTGAAAAAAGTACTACAGAGTTACGGTGATGGACCAGGACACGTATTTAATCTTGGTCACGGGATACATCAGTTTGTAAACCCTGATCATCTGGCGGTAATGGTCGATGCCGTGCATGAATTCAGTGTTCGTTCTGTCTAATAACCCCGGCTGACTATGCACGCGACTCGGCCATCTACCGCCAGTCGCTAATTCGCTCCCACTTTATTAACGTCATTACAGATTTTTTAGCCCATCCAGCGGTACTTGTGATGTGCATGGCATTTTCGCGCTGAATTGGGAACGGCCTCTCATTCAATTTTCAACCAATTCTCAATCAAGACGATAGATCTTAATAAGACACTATTGAGATCACGGATGAACCAATCGCCATTGTTTAAAGCTTCTCGCTACGCAGCACTACTGTTCACTTTATTGGTATCGGCTTGCGGTGGTGGAAGTAGCGAAAATGAAACGCTTCCAGAGTTCGAGTTGGCAGATGTAGGACCTGCGCCCAATGCTCGCTACCAGCCGATTGATCAATTCGCGCGACTGGCTTTTAGTCAGCCGCTTGATGTCGACAGCGTCAGTGAAAAGGACTTTGGTTTTTTCGACATCACAACCCTTGATGAGTCTGAAGAGACGGTCACAGCGATTCCTTTTCGATTGGAGAAAAGTGCCAATACCAGCGTTGTTTTCCTGCATCCTGAAAAAGAGCTACCCAAAAACGCAACCGTGTTAGTCGGCGCAATGGAAGGATTAAAAGCAGCTAGCGGAGATGAACTTTCAGAAACCATCGGCTTTAAGTTCTACACCATACGCGATGACGACGAGCCGGTACTCACAGAAGCGTTACCTGCTGAAGGCGACAACCAACTCAGCGTACACCCAAGCTTTACATTAACGTATAACGAAGATTTGTATGGCACAGAAAGCGATTTCTTATCAACATTTGCGCTACGGGAAAGAGATCATGCGTCTGCTGGATGGTCAAGCGCCAGAAACATTGAAACTCGCGTGGTTGTGGAAGGCAATACGGCGACTATCACACCAACCCATGCTCTGAACTACAACAACGACTACCATCTTACGATTGGCAGATTGAGGTTTAGTGATCGGTACGGCAACACGGCATTTCAACACTACGAATATCTGAACTACAAAACCAAGCCATATCCTGATGCAATCCAACTACCTTACACGATGGATTATCACGTGTTTGATGCATCGAGCAATGCCATTATAGGCTTCAGCAAGCAACAAGCAGAATTCATCAAGATATCGTTCACCAATGGTGTATCGGTGGCCACCTTCGCACTACCAGAAACACCCAGCTCGTTCTGCCTGCATAGAAACAGCCAACGTATTTACGCAACGTTTAAAGATAGCGATGTCATCCGTGGGTACGACACAGACACTCTATTGGAGAGCGCGAGTATCTCATGGACACCACGAGAGCCAACCGAGCATAACTTAGGCAAGGATATTGGCTTTGCTGAATTTGATCTGTACTGTGGAAATGACTCACTGTATGTATCCAGCTATGGAAATACCGACAAGCCATGGTCAATTAGCCGAATATCACTTGACGCTCCACACACACAAGTTTTTATGCAGGATTCGAAAGATATCGGAGACATCGTGCAAGTGGAATCGGGTGATCTTTACGTTACAGAACGCGCCGATAACGGAATCGGTAAGATACTGCGCGTGCGGCACATGCAAGACCAAGGCGATTATTTCGACACGCTGGCAGAATGGCGCGTCACCGACAATATTGTGCGAGGCTACACCTACCCTGAAAAATTTGAAGCCAACTTCGATAGCCGCTATCTCATCATATCCAATATGATTTATGCACTGGACAACATGCCCGGACGATTAAAACTGTTCGAATTCCGAGAAACGGTTCTGGCGGTAGATTCGGTAAAGGGCCGTATTTATACCAACGCGGGCGTTTACAATTTTGATGAGTATGAACCCATACACAGCACGATTATTCCGAGAGCCGATATCGCTGCATTCGACAATTACGGCAATTTGATTCTCATCGACAACGATAGTAACGAATTATTCTTTGTGGATGAGCGCGGACTCAGCACCGGCGAGTTCCCTTAACCCGATTTAAAGCCAGCGCCTGTCCAAGGCACATAGTGAGGTTGTTACCGTGGGCAATGCACGTCGCTGCGCGTTGCTTCATACTACATACATCAACATCTGAGCTGGAATAGAAGCGCATGAGCAATCACGCATCAGCGATGCAACGGGTTACTGCTTTCTGTGAACGATTCGATTTACGTATCCCTATACTAATGGCTCCCATGGCAGGTGCCTGCCCGCCATCACTTGCCACAGCCGTAGGCAATGCTGGTGGGATGGGTGCTTGTGGTGCTTTACTCATGGATGCTAACGATATTGAACAGTGGGTAAGCAACGTTCGTGGTTCAACCAATGGCGCGTTTCAATTAAACACGTGGATTCCCGACCCTGAACCCGAACGAAACGCCGAGCACGAAGCGCAAGTTCGGGCATTTCTAAGTCAATGGGGCCCAAACGTATCAAGCGACGCAGCGGATGCACCCATCGCCGATTTTGCGCAACAGTGTGACGCCATGATTAACGCAAGCCCACGCGTCATATCTTCAATAATGGGTTTGTATCCGAGTGATGTCGTACAACGACTGCATGCCGAAGGCATTGCGTGGTTTGCAACAGCCACAACCGTTACAGAAGCCTTGGAAGCTGAAGCTGCCGGTGCAGACGTGATTGTTGCGCAAGGGATGGAAGCTGGCGGCCATCGCGGCACGTTCAATGCCGATGATGCCAGCACCAATCTAATCGGGCTTTTTTCATTGCTACCCAGCATTGCAGATGCGGTGCAAATCCCTGTTGTAGCAACTGGCGGCATTGGCGATGCCCGACAGGTTGCTGCGGCTATTATGCTCGGCGCATCGGCCGTACAAATTGGTACAGGGTTATTACGCTCGCCCGAGGCCGACACGCATCCAGCATGGAGTGATGCTATTGCCGTTGCAAAACCCGAAGACACTATAGCCACGCGGGCGTACTCGGGCAGACTGGGCAGAAGCATACGTACAGCCTATGCAGAGGCCGCGGCGCAATCAGGTGCACCGGAGCCAGCCCCCTACCCCATTCAACGTCACCTTACAGCCGCAATGAGAGCGGAAGCGGCTAATACGAACAACATCGACCGTATGCAATCGTGGGCAGGACAGTCATCTGCGTTCGCCCGCGACGAGTCTGCCGGTATTATTGTGAGTGAGTTATGGGAAAACGCAAAAACTGTGTTGGGCACACGCTAATTTGCCCGAACGCAACTAGTTACATTACATTGTTCATTACCCGACTGGCTGTCGGTAACTGAATTTAAATCCAGTTGGGGCTACGTTCTCAAAGCTAAGTTGGCCATTTAAATTTGCGGCAATTTCGTGACAAATTGCCAAGCCTAAACCTGCACCTTTGCCGCTGGCCTGACCTTCTGGCCGATAAAAAGGCTCATGCAATTTGCTTAAGTGTTCTTTGTTTACGCCGGGACCAGAGTCGGTCACGTTGAGCATGGCTGCATCACTTTCCATCATCAATTGAATATCGATACTACCGTTCTGCGGCGTAAATTTGATTGCATTGGATAGCGCGTTTCGCACCAAATGCTGCAGCTGATTGTTAACGTCAGCTATTTGAACAGGATCATTGCGGCTAACGCTAATGTCTATGTTTTTTTCTTCAGCTAATAAAAACAGATCGGCAATTTGCGTTTTAACCAACTCGTTAAAACTGACTAACGCACGCTTGTCACTCATTACCGACTGCGCACGCGCCAAATCGAGTAACTGATTAACCAGCCTCTGCAAGCGACCAACACTTTTTGCCAATGCTTGTTGCCGTTCTGCTTTAACCTTTTCGGTTTTTGCAGATTGAACGTTCTCTATTTCAAGTGACAGCGCAGTAATTGGTGTGCGCAGTTCATGCGCAGCGTCAGCGATGAAACGACTTTGCGCTGTGTTGTAGGCCTCGTTCTTCTCTAGCAACGAATCGATAGCTGATACAAAAGGCAATACCTCCACGGGTATTTCATTAGAATCAGCCAAATCAAGCGTTAATGAATTAGCTGAATCGATTTTGTCGGTTAGCCTGTTCAGAGGTTTAAAGCTGTGCCTTACTATGAGCGTGATAAGTAACGGCACCAATAAGAACAAAAACAACAGTGGCAGGGCCGTATTGCGAGCGCTTTTAAACGCAAGCTCTGTACTGACACTGAGCTGCTGTGCCACGATGTATTGTTCATTCGCACTGTTTCTTCTGGTCACGAATACACGCCAGAAATCATCATCTTCGTGCAAGGTGTGAAAGCCTGGCTTTAAAGGTCGCTTGACCGAAAAACCATGACGATTTTTCTGACTCATTTCCCACACTCTAACAGCGCTGTCATCAAGATTATTATCGCTGAACATTTTCTGGTTACGCTGCGCGCCCATCTGATTGGTTTCGACAAGCTTCGCAACCGAAAGCAAGGTTTCATCCTGAATATCGCTGGCTTCAAGGTAGGCACTGATACCGGCCGCAAATGTGGCTAAGACCAACACGGCCAACAGTGTAGCCAGCAGCGCGCGTTTGAGTCGGCGGCTCAGCCTTGGGTTGGTCTGGTTTTGTGCGCTCATGGCTTGGGCAGCATCCAGCCTAAGCCACGGACATTTTTAATCGCCGTTTTATCGCTCTTTTTTCGAATGCTGTGAATCAGAAATTCAATCGCATTGCTGTTGACCACCTCATCCCAGCCATAGACTTTTTCTTCCAGCTCTTCTTTGGAATAAATTCGTCCGGGTGTGAGTAACAGAGAATGCAATAAGCGGTATTCTTTGCCAGTAAGCTCAAGTGCTTTGTCTTTATAAGAGACTGCTTTACCAGCCGGGTCTATGGTGAAATCGCCATTGGATAATTGTGGCTGAGCGTTGCCCGATCGTCGACGGGCAACAGCCCGGATTCTGGCCATGAGTTCGTCGATAAGAAACGGTTTGACCAAGTAGTCGTCAGCGCCTAAGTCGAGGCCCTTGATTCGATCTTCAACAGCATCCCGTGCCGTGATCATTATCACCGGAATGCTGCTGTTGTCGTGTCTGCTGTGTTGACGAATGTGCTTTAAAACACTCAAGCCATCTTTCTTGGGCAACCCAATGTCTAGCAGCATGAGTTCGAACGAACCTGCCTCGATGCTTGCAAGAGCTGCATTTCCATCTGTGACCCAGTCTGCCGCCATTCCGGCGTCATCCAGCGCATCGGTAATGGCGGAGCCTATTTGAGGGTCGTCTTCGACAAGCAGTATTCGCATAATGCCGATGATACTCGTTAACTCGCACTGTGCGAATGCTCAGATGGTTCATCCTGCTGTTTTGGCTGAGTGTGTACCACAGGGTCGGCTTCTGCCAGGTCGCGCTCTATTTTCTTCCTCATGGCCCAGAATGAGATCGCCAGAAGCGGAACCATGGCAAGTGAAATAAGAATAAGAAAAGCGCTGGCGAAAAACATCGCGATACCCATACCAATGGCAGTTAGTATGGCCAGTGGCTTTACGACCCATTTGCTGAACTTGTCATCGTTATTGAACGTGAACGCTTTTACGATGTCTTCGTGCTTCAACGCGCTACCATCGATATTGACTGTTTGATTATTGTGGAACATTGTCTAAAACTCCTGATTGATTTAGTTTGATTGATTCAATTTATCTGTCTGAATAACACCAGCAAATGCTGGTTGAATATTGTCTAATGACCGTTTTTTCGCTTACAGTAAAATTTCGCCAGTGTGCGCATCGACCCGAAACTTGGTCTCTTTGTTATCGGCACTAAGAGATTCAACCTCCCAGACTAAATTGCCGCCTTCAATTTCAAGCTCCATCTCTACAATGGTTCCCTGCTCAACGGCTTTCACAATTTCAATGGCTTTGGAAAGGCTTAACGTATCCACAAGCGCAGGTTCGTCCTGGTTGTCTGTTTTCATTGATAGCAATTGACCCGATTGTCCGTCTATTTCGACCGTAACGAGCTGTTTCGAGTTACTCAGAATGTCCACTTCCCAAATGGTTTTGTCATCATCCTTCTCCAGCTCAGCCTCAATAACCCGACCGCTGATCGCATCGGATGCGACAACCGTGGCTGTTTCCATATCCAGTTCCAGTTGTTCTATGTCGCTGTAGCGGACCGAGTCGGCCTGCGATAGTGAGACTAAAACGCCCATCAATGCGATGCTGACTGCGCCTTGTGCTGCTAGTGCCGATTTGTTCATCATGCCTACCCCTTTCTTGTTTGTGTGTGAAACAGCCTTTGTGCTGATGGGCCCAGTGTAGGGACTGAAAATTAGGGGAAACTTAGGAGCCCTTAAAAACGAATAACGCCCTGTTTTTTTTCGTGAACTGACGCCAACAGGCGCGTAGGAGCGCATGTGCACAGGGGGCGCTGCCGCGTTGGGTCAAACCAAGTCCCTCCCACTTAAGTAATTGCGACTTCTTGGCAAAATCGCTCAATCAGCACTGTAATCGACCACCCACTCTGTGGTAATTTCCAAAATTCGTTATCGGGCGAATTTTATGAGCACACCAGCAACAGAGACGAGCACGAAACCCTCCCCTAACTCCAGCGCTGCAGCAGAACTCGCGGCATCGGTCGCCATACCGTTTGAACGCGCGCATGCCATGCCGCCCAGCGTTTATACATCCGAGCAATTCCTGGCAGAAGAACTACGGTCGGTTTTTTCCAAAGACTGGTTTTGCGCCGGACGAGCATCTTCTATTAGCCAGCCGGGAGAGTACATAACGTTAGAGCTTGCTGGCCAACCAATCATGGTTATTAGAGAGAAGTCTGGCGCGTTGCGAGCGCAATCGAATGTTTGCCTGCATCGCATGTCTACCTTGCTGGAAGGTCGTGGGAAAACCAATTCGATTGTGTGTCCCTATCATGCATGGACCTATGAGTTAAACGGACAATTGCGCGGCGCACCGGCCATGAATGAAAATAAGGGCTTTTGCAAAAAAGGCTTGCGCCTTCCCGAAGTCAGGTGTGAGCAATGGCTGGGTTGGATCATGCTTACGCTGAATAACGATGCCCCCACCGTTGCTTCACAACTCGCCGATATCAGTGAGATGGTTGACGACTACCAAATGGAAAACTACCAGGAAACGTTTTTTGAAACCCATGTCTGGGATACCAATTGGAAAGTGCTTGCAGAAAACTTCATGGAAAGTTATCACCTACCGGTTTGCCATAGAGACACTGTTGGTGCTTTGTCGAAACTCGAGGAAATGATTTGCCCACCCGGTAAAGCTGCTTTTAATTATCACACCATATTAAAAGATGACACGCTACCTATAGCCTTGGCGCACCCAAACAACACGCGAATGCAAGGTGAACGAAGGCGCACCACGTATCTGTTGGCGATTTACCCCAGCCTCCTGATCACGCTAACACCTGGATACTTTTGGTATTTGTCTTTGCATCCTGAAGGCGTGGGCAAGGTGCGTATTCTTTTCGGTGGCGGCATGTCCAATGAGTTCGTCAACGACCCGGAAGCACAGGCACATTTTGCGCAATTAAAAAAACTGCTCGACGACGTGAACGTTGAAGATCGCGGCTGCACAGAGAAAGTGTACAAAGGCCTGTGTTCACAGTTTGCTGAACCCGGCCCGCTGTCTCATCTTGAGCGACCCAACTACGATTTCGCTCATTATCTTGCATCGCGGATAAAGCCAGTGGAATTGCCATGAGCCCTCCAGCCGACACACAAGCCGCATTGGCGGAGTTACACAAAGCCACCGATATTACACCGCGCTCAATGCCACCCTCTTTTTACAATGATCAGGGCATGGTTTCCGAAGAGATTGAGCAGCTCTTTATCAACGGCTGGGTGTGTGTAGGACGAGCAGACGAAATACCAGAGATCGGTGACTACTACACCATAGAAATGTTGGGCGAACCGCTGATTATCACCCGCGACAAAACCGGTGATATTTCAGTGCTCTCCAATGTGTGTCGGCACCGCGGCAGCCAAATCTTAAGCGGCACAGGTAATAACAAGCGTTTCACGTGTCCATACCATCGATGGTCCTATGAACTCGATGGCCAACTGCGGGCAGCACCACTGGTAGACCAAACGCCCGGCTTCGATAAAAAGCAGTGTCACTTGCCATCATTCAGAAAACACGAGTGGTACGGCTGGATTTTCATCAACATGAGCGGCAAGGCCGATGCGTTCGAATCGCACATTACCGGCCTGAATGACTACGTGAAAAACTACCACCCCGAAGAAATGCGTAGCATCGAACCTGAAACCGAAAACTGGCCGATAAACTGGAAATGTTTAGCCGAGAATTTCATGGAAGGGTATCACCTTACTCCAGTGCACCGGCACACGCTTCACCCGATGACGCCAACACGTTTATGCGAGAAAGTGCCAGGTGGCGCCGGCTACACAGGCTATAAGTCGCATTACTCGGAACAATTCTCGGGCCGCAAACAATATCACCCGGACATGACCGAGGAAGAACGTTCGCAATCAATGATGGTGTGGGTATACCCCGGTTTTGTCGCAGCCATTTCACCGAACTCTGCTGTGTACATGAGCATTACACCGCGCAGCGCTACCGAATTGCAAACTCGCTGGGATGTGATCGCACGCGAAGCCGTGTTTGAATCTGGCGAGGCTGCCGAACGATTGGAATTTGCCCGATCGTTTAACAAAGAAGATCGGGACCGATTGTTAGACGTGCAAAAAGGATTGGCGTCGCGTTACGCCAGCCGTGGCTATCTTGCCCCACCAGACTATGAAGGTACGGTGTGGGACTTCTATCATTATGTATCGCACAAGCTATTGTCCACCACGACCTAACTGCTTATCCAACATCATTTGACTTGAACGCTAGACAGGCTGCCAGTTCAAGAGTTTCAGCATAGCGTCGCTTCAACGATGCTGATCAATCAGTATGTGATTACCATCCGGGTCGGTTAGCATAATGCTTGCAGGTCCAGAACTCTGCTCTTCGGCTTCTGCGGTAAATGTGAGTCCCGCCTCTTTCAGTTTCGATTGAATGACTCGAACATCTTCAAACGGATTAACCTCGGCTGCATCCTGATCCCATCCTGGGTTGAACGTGAGCATATTACCCTCAAACATGCCTTCAAACAGCCCAATTAAATGTTCGCCGTTTTTCATGATGAGCCAGTTTTGCGTTTCGTCGCCACCGAAGGCGGAGAAACCCAGCTTTTCATAGAACAGCTTAGAATCTTTCAAACTTTTTACTGAGAGGCTGACCGAGAATGCACCTAATTGCACACTAAACTCCATGGAAGTTGAGAAACAATTCCCAATAGACACCGTTTGATACAGAAATGCAAGGTTATATACCATTAAAATCTACCAGCACAGAATCCAGCAGGCACAGTCATGAAGTTACACTTACGATGCAAATGGAACGCGGCGGCAATGTTGCTCGCTGCTATCTTAAGCGCCCCACTGTTGGCTAACGATAATCGCCTAATTGCTGAATACGACCGCCATATCGGGCCCGAGTTGGCACCGTATGTTGCACTGCTGGAACGAGAAGATGGCATCCCGAGCATCATTGGTTTTATAAATGAGAGCATCCCGTTCAATGCACCCGTGATACTGAAAATCGGTGCTGAAGATGGACCTTTGTTCGACCCGCAAACCAATGAAATCTGGATGCCAGTAGAATTCCTTGCTGAAATCGATCGGCGGTTTACCAGCGCCAACGTTGTTGAGACTCAAGAGGAGCTTGACGATGTTGTACTCGATGTCGTCATGCACACGCTGTTGCATGAAGTAGCGCACGCCATTATTGCGCAGTTCAGCATACCCACGCTGGGCAAAGAAGAAGATGCAGCAGACAACCTCGCCAATGTGCTTTTGCTGGAATATGTAGAGAGCGGCAACTACATTACGTTAAACGCCGCAGAGATGTTCGCGCTTGAGGATGAGGCGGTGGATACGTATGAAAGCGCGGATTTCTGGGATGAGCACAGTCTTGATATTCAGCGCTACTACACCACTATTTGTCATGTGTATGGTGCTTATCCTGATGAACACGCGGAGTTGGTGGATGAAGAAAAACTCTCAGCCGAGCGCGCAGAAACTTGTTTGGAGGAATACGCAACCATCAGTTATGACTGGCTGCGTGTGCTTGAGCAAATATCGAATTAGCTAACTGCGGAACCAGTTAAGTGAAGAACTGGCCAACACTAAAAAAGTTCTTCAACTTCGCTCTTCTCCTGACTTCGTGTTTTTGGCGCAGCTGGTGCGCTAGTGACGTTGCTACCACCGGACACACTCGCCGATGCTCTACGAACTGCCCCTTCCGGCGCTGTACCATCGACAAACAACTCTAATACAGTGCCATCGCCACTGGCAGGTTCGCCAGTTTTACGATCGATGCGAACCTGTTGAATACCCGCAGGTGTTGTAAACGTATCTTCGGGCACACCGTTCAGAATTTTTTCCATAAACGCGCTCCACATCGGTAGCGCTGCTATACCACCGGCCTCGCGTCGACCCAATGGATCAAGGCCATCGGAACCAACCCAGGCTGCCGCAACCACCTGAGAGTTAAATCCGGTGAACCAGGCATCGAGCTGGTTATTGGTGGTGCCCGTTTTGCCCGCAAGATCTTTGCGGCCCAGTTGTTCGCCAGCTCTACGGGCCGTACCGCGCTGTACAACCTCACGCATCATGCTACTCATTATGTAGGCATTGCGTTCATCAATAACGCGCGGCGCATTAACCACGTCTAATGTGGCCAATTCCGATGCCATCAGCGACTGCGAGGATGCCTCATCAAGTACATCGTCGGCGTTCGATTGCTTTTCATCGTCGGTTATCGCTTCCACTTCGGCCAGCAAATCGTAAGTTGAGTCGGGCGGACAGTCGGCACACAATACAACTTTTGGCGTGGTGTACAGAACATCGCCACGTGGATCTTCTATGCGCTGAATAAAATGCGACGGCACTTTGTAGCCACCGTTAGCAAAAATAGCAAAGGCCGAACTGAGCTCCATTGGACTCACAGATGCATTACCTAAGGCTAGCGATAAATCATCAGGCAAACTCGATG